>NZ_PNDF01000048.1:0-54947 GCF_005887195.1 Pseudoalteromonas sp. S1650
AATAAATTTCACGCCTACGTCAAAGACATTTATTTTCACAAAGAGGATAAGAGACGCTGCGCTTTAGAGGAAAACAACAAGTAATCCATTGTTTTACCTCATTATCTTCTCATTCTTTTCTCTTTGTGCAATATGTTTTAACGCGAAATAAATTTCACGCCTACGACAGCTTATGTCACATTTATATCGGACACGTGATCTGACTCGCTAACTTTACTCTCGTAACTAGAAACTCTGGTTTTAATCTGAAAGCTGACAGCTCTCTTCACTCTTTACCCTAGCAGCTTGCTAACTTTACTCTAGCAACTCGCTAACTCCCTAACCTAAAACCTATAACTCACACTGGCATTATACGAACGGCCTTGTCCGGCAAGTTGTTCAAAACCATTGCTCATGTCTTGCTTGTAATTAGCAATGCTTACACCGCCAAGTGGCTGTTGGTAGTATTCATCAAGTAAGTTGGTAATTGCTAACTTAAAGGTTAAATTTTGCCACGTTTTCTGACTTGAGATAGCCAATAGCTGATAACTGTCGGTTTGGTTTTCTAAACGGCGCTCATCAACATGAGTTTTACTATCAACCCATTGCCAGCTCAGTGCGTTTTGCCAGCCTTTGTATTCGTGCTCTAGGCTCAGCTCAGTGTGCAGTGGCATAATTTGATATAAGTCTTCATTGCTATCATCACGCTCACCATGAGTACTGGTTAGTGAGCCTTTTAATTGCCATTTTCCTGCTTGCTTTGAGTTGTAAAGCTCTACCAAGCCCGCCAGTTTTGCACCGTAAAGAGTGGCATCTAAATTCGTAAAGGTAAGAATATTACGCTTGGTATGCGCCATGTTGGTGCGATTAAAGCTCTTAGTCACTTCAGCATCAATATAATCATTTACTTGCGTGTACCAAACATTTGCCGTTACTTGCCAGCTATCGTCTTTGGCAAGTTTGGTGTAGCTAGAGCTCAATGTGTGAGCTGTTTCGGCTTCTAAATCTGGGTTACCAATGTAACCATTACCATCGCCAAACCAACCAATCATAGTGGTTGCCATCGTGCCTACACCCCAGCTGTAACGCTCATATAAATTAGGTGCACGGTTTTTACGAGCTAAACCAAATTGCAGCTCATCGTTGTTCGATAATTGATAGCGAGCAAGTAAGCTGATATCAACTAAGGTGTCGTCACGTTTACGGTCTAATTGGTTAAATTCCATCGCAGCTTGGGCGTCGGTTTTTGACATATCCATCATTGAGCCCATATTAGCCATACCGCTCATGCCACCTTCGTTATACGACTGCACTTCGCCAGTATCTGTGGTGACTTGCTCAACACGAACACCTGCCGACACCCACCATGCTTGGTTCACTTGGTTTTGGTACTCAGCAAACGCCGCGAGGCGGTCACGTTTGCCATCGTTAATGTTTACGTATTCATTTGGGCCCATCATCATTGACCCTGCAACCGCCGGCCACCAATCATCAATTCGATAACCGTAGTATTCTTGTCCAAGCATTAATGATGATTGTTTTGATAAATCAGTGCGCCAATGAACTTGATAACTGTAATCTTGTGCATCGGTATTCATTGGCATCATGCCGGTTTTCTCATTACTGAAAAAACCCATTTCGTGTTTTACATCATGCGCATTCACTTGCACCTGCAAATCACCATTTTCAAGCTCACGTTGATACTGAGCAACGAAACCATAGCTGGTGTTATCGGTCATATCCATGTATTGATTTGCAAAGCCTTGGTAAGGAATTTTTTGATGCGTCAGTTTAACTACAAGCTGTTGTTTCTCATCACGAACAGCGCCCGTTAACGCATGATTTTGCACTCGATATAAGGTATCAAGTACACGCTCACCATGCCCATCATCATAGCTGTTCGCATCTTCAAAGCTGCCTTGGTAAGACAAGCTAAACTGTTTGCTCGCAAGGCTGGCACCTAGCGCGTATGCTTGGCTATCGTTAACGCTTTTGTACTGGGCGGTAACATAGCCTGCGCGCCAGTTCACTGAGTCTGTATCACTAAATTCAGGGGCAATCGTATTAACTCTAATAACACCGGCAATATTATCACCGCCACTGCTTACCGGTGATACACCAGCAACAACACTGTAAGAGGCAATTTGGTTTGCCGACACATAAGAGAGTGGCGGGTTCATTTGGTTAGCACACGCTGCTGTAACATCAGCACCATCGACTAAAACTTTAACTCTATCGCCCATCATGCCGTTCATTACTGGCAAATTAGACACCCCTCCGGCTGCTGAAAAATCAACACCTAAATCTTTCAGTAACGCATCTGCAGAGCCAACTAGTTGATGGTTATTTTGGGCATGACCCTGTACCTCTATCACTTCAATAGAATCATCAGCAAAGGCAGAAATACTTAAAACACAGCTAAGTGCTGCAGCAATTTTGGAAAATAAAAAACCAGGGCGAGAAGATTGCGTGTTCATAACTCTTTTAAAATCAAAGCAAATAATTAATGACGCCGATTATAAAACTCATTAATTAGTCTGAACACGTGACATATTGTCGCACCCTGTCACAGGTAAATAACTTAGCGCAGCACCACTAATGGAATACGGCTATCTTCAAGCATTTTTAAGGTCGTGCTGCCTAAAAAGAACTGCCGCCATTTAGAGTGACCAAATGCGCCCATCACCATTAAGTCAACGGCGTGGTCACTTTTATACCGCCACAGCGCTTGGTAAACATCGCCATCGAGCATACGCGCTCTCACATTAAAGCCGTTTTCAGCCAACCTTGCTGAGGCAGTATCGAGTTTGTCTTGGCTGTGACCGTCTTGTTTATCAACCATCACCAAGTGGCAATCTAAGCCGGATAAAATACCGCCCTTGATAATTTGTGTAATCGCTTTGTCGGTACTTTCGCTGCCATCATAAGCCAGCATAAAGTTTGTGGGCTCATGAAATTGCGGCGGCACAATCGCAACCGGGGTATGTACCTGACGGATCAGCGTTTCAATATGCGAGCCCAGTACTTTAAAATCATCGTAATGGCCTTTACCAGAGCGGCCAATAATCATCACACGGGCATTGTCTTCATGTTCAAGTAAAGCATCAACAAGACTCATTGAAAGCTGCTGTTGCTCAATCTCGGTTAAGCCTGCATGCTCGGCTTTTTTCATTGCTTCATCTAGCAATAATTGACCGTGCTGCGACGCTACTTTGTTGCGCTCTTGCTCAAGTTTTGATAATTGCTCTAACAATGAAGTTTGCGAACCTAAACCAATAATTGCGGTTAAATCATCACTGCCCTGCGGCAAAGGTGGCTCTAAAGCATGCAGAAAATTAATTGGATGGCTGGAGCGCTTAGAAATCCAAATAGCCGTTTCTGTCACCGCATCGGTCATGCATGAACCGTCGATACAAGCAAATATCTTTTTCATTGCGCTCTCCTTTAAACCAATTTAGTTAACCAAGTATAGCTGGCTTTTTCTCTGTATTTATTTTGAACAGCAAAGACTTAAGAAGTTCAGGTTATTTTCTTATAGCAAACAAATATAGAACGTTCCAAAAAGTGCTGTATCAACCCCATTAATTTGTATTACAATAGCGCTGGGCACACATCTCTACTCCAGAACAAAGTATTTGTTACTGGCACTTTCAATTATCAAAAATCTATTTTGTTTTTAAATTTATTTTAAAGGAATTACATGACTAACGTAGCCAACTCCCAAGGCAACGCAAGCACGTTTACCATTCTGATAGTATTGGCTTTAGGCACATTCATTTTAGGCCTATCAGAATTTTCTATGATGCCAATGTTGCCCCTGATCAGCGAAACATTTTCGTCTACGCCAGCGCAAAGTGGTTATGCCATCAGCGCTTACGCGATAGGCGTCGTCGTCGGTGCACCGCTATTTATGATCACAACCGCCAACATGCGTAAGCGCAATGCACTGTTGATGTTTGTCAGTATGATGTTTTTATTCAATGGCTTAAGTGCTTTTGCAAACTCGCTTGAGCAACTTATTTTATTTCGCTTTTTAAGTGGTTTACCACACGGTGCCTACTTCGCCGCTGCTATTTTATTGGCTGCCGACATCGCCCCTGCCGATAAACGCGCAAGCTTTATGTCAAAAGTGTTTATGGGTTTAACCATTGCCACTATCGTTGGTGTGCCCATGGTCACCTTAGTGGGGCAAAACTTTAGCTGGCGTTATTGTTTGGCAGGCACCGCTGTACTTGCGTTAGTTGCCTTGGTATTGATTGTGAAATACGTACCTAACGTAAAAAATACCGCGCCAACATCGATTCTCGATGAGTTAAGTGTATTAAAGAACAAGCTCGTATGGACCATTCTAGGTATCATCATTATTGGTTTTGGTGGTGTATTTTGTGTTTACACTTACATTGCCGACACTATTTTAGAAGTCACCCATACCCCTGCTTACACTATCTCTATTGCTATGATCATGTTTGGTATTGGTTGTACTTTAGGTAACTACCTATTAGGTAAAGCCGCCGACCACTCACCGCTGAAAACCACAGGCGCAGCGCTAATTGGTGCAGTGGTATTTGCAGCCAGTTATGTAAGCGCAAGCCATAATATTTGGCTGTTATACGCGGTGATTTTCTTTATTGGTTTTAGTGTTGGTTTAGGTACCGTGATCCAATCGTTATTAATGGATGTATCACCACAAGGGCATGCCATGATTGGTGCGCTAGTACAGTGTGCGTTTAATACAGCCAATGCGATTGGCCCTTGGCTTGGCGGCATGGCTATTGCCGAAGGCGCACTCCCTAGTCAAACAGGCTATGTTTCGGCGGCATTATTCTTAGGTGGCTTTTTAATGTGGTCGTTAAGTGCGATGCAGATGAAAAAACAAAGCTGTAAGCCTTAAGCTGTCAGCTCTCAGTCTGATCGCTGAAGGCTGAAGGCTATCAGACTTACTCATCCTGAAATATCTCTTCGATACTCAGGTTAAATAAACGCGCGGCTTTAAATGCTAATGGCAAACTTGGGTCAAATTTACCTTTTTCAATCGCATTAATGGTTTGCCTAGACACATCCAAAAGCTCTGCGAGTTTCGCTTGGGTGTAGTTGTGCTCAGCACGAAGTACTTTCAAGCGGTTTTTCATTCTTCGCCCTCGTCGTTTAACTGCTTATTCATCATTAAAAGACTCACTAAATAGGTTAAACCCATAAAGAGCACGAGGTGCGATATATCTTCTTTAAAGCTAATTAAACCGCTTGATTGCACCACCGAGTAAGCTAAACCAAATACCAAGCTTGCACCCAAGGTAATGGCCATTGCATTAAGGTGCATACGCTGCTGCAGCTCATCCATTCCTTGTAGTTGTCGTTTGTTCGATAAAATCATCATGATGCCAACTACTACATTAATTAAGATTGCTACAACACTAAAAATAGCCTGCTCTTGCCATAAAAAGTGCGGCCCAAATGAGGCAATTGCTAATGTAATCACCCATGCTGATGTCCATTTAGCGAGGTTTAGCGTGTTCTGCTTATTACGTTGTTTAAAGGTTAATCCTGTTTGATTCATTATTCTCACCTTAAAAGTAAAGTAAACTTGACTAAAGATTAACCTAGCAACACAAAAAGTCAAACAAACTTTACAAAAAGTTTTATATACACGACATCAATATGATTTTTTAATGCCAGAAAAGGCAAGGCGCTTGCTGTTGATCTCATAATATTGTATTAATCAAAGAATTCCGTAATCGGTCCAATCGGACTGCGTTTCTAACAATAACAATGAAGATAACACTATGAATACGGCGCTGTTTTTCGTTGGCGAATGGCAAGTTACTCCGGCTACTAATTCAATCAGACGCGGTGAACAAACAAAGCATCTTGAACCCAAGGCGATGGATGTATTACTGCTGCTTTGCGAAAAACAAGGTGAGCTACTAACAAGTGAAGAAATTATCAGCCACTGCTGGCCAAATGTGGCGCTCGGTGACAACCCCCTACATAAAGTGATCACCCAATTACGTAAAGCCTTTGATGATAAAGCAAGTGATCCGCATTACATAGAAACCATTCGTAAACGCGGTTATCGGGTTATTGCCGAAATCAACTTTCCACTCAACGAAGAACAAAAAGCCAGCCAAACCAGTTGGCAAGGTGATTCGCCCTTTGTTGGCTTAAGTGCATTTGCACCAGAGCAAGCCGATGTGTTTTTTGGTCGTAACAAACAAATTGCCACTTTGCTACAGCGGGTATCGGCTCAAATAGAGTTTGGTCGCGCATTTTGCTTAATTTTGGGAGCCAGTGGTTCAGGTAAATCGTCGTTAGTTAACGCAGGTGTATTGCCCGCTTTAATGTCGAGTAATGGCTACGATGGCATTAGAGTACATAGTTACTGCCAACTCGACTTTGCCGATGTCAGCAAAGAGCGCTTACTGCTTGATTTAGCCTCAACCTTGCTCGATTTAGAAATAAACGACGCACCTGTACTTAGCGATATAAGCGCCGATGCGTTGGCTGAATTGTTATTAACAGATCCAGAACAGGTTATTTCCCGCTGTAAAGCAGCACTTGCAACGCTAAATAAAGAGTGCACTACACCCTATTTATTTTTATTTATCGACAGGCTCGAAGTGCTATTGTCATCACCTTTATTTAGCGATGACGAGCGCAACCAGCTGTTAGCACTTATTGAGCGCTTAGCAACAAGTGGCTGCATGATCATTTTTAGTGCCTGTCGTAATGACTTTTACCCGCAAGTAGTGAGTCAACCAAGTTTAATGGCAGGTAAAGCCAATGGCGCACACTTTGACTTATTAGCGCCAACTCGCTCTGAGCTTAAGCAAATGATCCGTTTGCCAGCACTTGCAGCAGGCTTAAGTTGGCAACATCACCCAGAGCATCACACACCGCTTGATGAACAACTTTGTAATGATACTGCCAATAACCCAGATGCATTGCCAATACTGCAATACACCTTGCAACAGCTTTATTTACAGCGAAGCCCAGACAACGAATTATTGTTTTCTGAATACCAAGCGCTTGGCACCATCGAAGGAGCTATCGGCCAAAAAGCCGAACAGGTATTTTGCCAATTACCCAAAGACCAACAAACTGAACTTGCTGCGGTTCTTTCAAAACTGATCACCTTAAATCCAGATGGCGAAACACTCACCAGCCGTGCAGCACATTGGAGCGAATTAACCAGCCCAGCTGCGACCAAGCTTGTTCAGGCTATGGTCGACAGCCGCTTGTTTGTGTCACACCTTAAAAATGAGCAAGCATGCTTTAGCCTTGCCCACGAAGCCCTGCTACGCCATTGGCAACGCGCCATAGATTGGGTGCAAGAACACCAACAAAGCTTAGCAATTCAAAGCCGTGTGCAACTTGCCACCGAGCGCTGGCTGCTTGAACATAAACACAGCGACTTTTTATTAGCCCAAGGCAAACCGCTGCAAGAAGCACAAAGCCTAGTTAAAAACCCTATGTTTAGCTTATCGAGCGACGACCAAGCGTTAATTAAAGCTTCTAACAACAAAGCGAAACGTAAAAAGCGCGTGTTACAAATAACGGCGGCTGCACTTGTGTGCTTAACCTTTATTGCCACATTTATGAGCGTGCGCAGCTATCACGCCGAACAAATAGCAAAACAAAAACGCCAAGAGGCCGAAAGTTTATTGGGTTTTATGGTCGGTGAATTTGCCGATAAACTCAGAAGCGTTAAGCGCATGGATTTACTGGATGGTATTAGCAACAAAGCCCTTGAGTATTTTACCAATCAAGACGAAGAAGCTGCTTCGTTGTTTGACTTTAGCGATAAACAAGCCGAGTTTAATAACCATTTTCAATACGCTCAAACCTTAGAGGCCATGGGCGAAGTCGCTTACTCTCGAGGCAAAACCGACGAGGCCTTCACGGCCTTTGAAAATGCGCGAACGCGCCTAGAATCATTACTAAAAATTCAACCCAACAACCTTGATGTTTTAATGCTTGCAGGGGCCAATGCCTTCTGGCTTGGGCAATTAAACTTTGATAGCAGTGACTACAATGCCGCCGAGCCTTGGATAAAACGCTACCAAGAGTACAGTGAAAAAATGTACACATTAGCACCCAATGACTTTAACTCGATTGTAGAGCTATCTTATTCTTACAACTCCTTAGGTTCACTGTATTTAAAACAATTTAATTACGCACTTGCAAAACAAAGCTTTACTGAATCTTTAAAACTTAAAAACCAAGCTCTTGCGCTTAAACCTGATAACAAAAATTTATTACGCGATAAGACAGATACTATAAGCTGGATTGCAACCACAGAAGAAAACCTAGGGAATTTAAGCGAAGCATTGCTCATGCTTGAGCAAGCTATTAATCAATTAGATTCTGTCCTAAAAATAAGACCTGATGATGCTAGCCTTCTTAATGATATTTTTAATATCTACATGCAACAAAGCTACCTTCTAAGTTATTTCCCGGACAAAAAAGATGCTTATCTGAAAGCTGAAAATGCAACAATCTCTATAAAAAAAGCACTCAGACAAGATCCTAATAACGTTAACTTCAAGCGTAAATATTATAGATCTCTTTCTTACCAACTAATGCTACTTGAAGATAACAAAACAAGTGACGAAGCTATTGAAGTAATTAATTACATTAATACCCTAACCTCTTCAAACCCAACCATAATTAACATTAGAATAAGTTTAATAAAATATTTTATAAATAGAAAAAATTACCAAAAAGCAAAGGAGTTACTAAATGAACTTGAAAACGACTCAGAATTTAAAGAAAGAATCAACAACACAAGAAAAATAGAAAACGAATCAATACTTATAAAGACATATTTAATAAAAGCAAAATTAGAAAAAGATCCTATTTCAAAAAGTGAATTTTGCAGAAAAGTTATAAGTACAACAGAAGAAAACAGTAGCGGTAGTAAAAGTATAAAAACAGTTTACCCTCTTATACAAGCTTATATCTGTTTAAATAAAGTAAGCGAGATAGAAAAAAATAAAAGTAAACTAATTGAGTTAGGCATTACTAACTTTGATCTATAAAAAACAACTAGAAGGTAATAACAATGAGCGAAAGTCAAACTTACAACTTTACAGTGAATGTTACACTTAACACTGAAAATGAAGCTGTATTTACATACTTCCAAAACGGTCAGCAAGTTTCTGGTGGCGGTACTGTCAACGAAAGAAACAGCCTAGGTATTTATACACTTGATGACGCAACATCTGAAGCGGGCTTTCAGTTTACAGGTGCTAAATTTGCAAACCTTGAAGGTGATTGCGAGCAAGACTTTAGCTTTAAAGTCACTAATGATGGCCAAACAATTGAAGTAGCCGATACTGATGAAAATAACGGTACTGCGTGTATGATTTTCATCGTTGAGTGCAATGGCACAAGCTATGAAAGTGCCGACCCGCAAATAAAAAATGATAAAGAAAACTAAAAACCTCTTGTGAAAAGCTCCTTTTTAGGAGCTTTTTTACATTACAAAACAAAAGATTAAAACCAGAAGATTACCAGAAGGTTAATTTGCACTTTTTTAAGTAACTTTATAGACACCAAAATCGTTTGCATCAGCAAAAAGGAAACGAACGTGTCTACTAATAAAAATGAACAACCAAGCACTGCAAAACCAGAAGCGAAAAACGCACTACCGCAGTCTATCAATTCAGAGCAACTTGCACTGATTGCACAAATGTTTCAGAACATTCCTGAAGGAGTGTTTATCATTAATGGCCAAGGCACGTTTGAATTTGCAAACCCGATGGCGGCTCAGCTTTTAGGTGACAACCAAGAAGCGTTAATCGGGCAAAACATTTTGCATTACCTACACGACACCGACCGTGATAAATACATGTATACCCTACTTAGCTGGTTAGACCATAAAGACTCGCCGATAAGCCTTGGGCCAAACGAAGTTAAAATAAACCGTGCCGACAGTAAAACCCTTGAGGCGGATTTATGTATATCGAGCCTGCCAAAAAATATTGCCGTTGCAGAAAATTTATTTATTTGTGTATTACACGATTTATCATCACACAAAGAGAAATATAATCGTTTAATTAAACAGGCTACCACTGACCATTTAACCGGCCTTGCAAATAGATTAACCCTTGAAGAGTCATTAAAAGAGCATTGGCAAGAAAGCGTACAAACCAATCAGGCTATTAGCACTATATTAATCGACATTGATTACTTTAAATTATTCAATGACCGATTCGGTCATGTAAAAGGCGATAAATGCTTACAAAAAGTAGCAAGTATAATAGCAGAGTCACTCCCTTCTCGCGATTGTTTAGCAGCCCGTTATGGCGGTGAAGAATTTGCTATTATATTACCCCGTTGTCAAAAAGACACAGCCGCCGCTATTGCTAAACATATTCAAATAAAAATAAATAACATGCCATTTACTGACATAGGATTACCGAGTGATTTTAGAATAAGTGTAAGTCAAGGAATTGCTTGCGAGTTCAATAATCAATATCGTACTTCAGAAGCATTAATTTGCGCTGCAGATACTGCTTTATACCGAGCAAAAACAGAGGGCAGAAATAAAATAAGCATTAGCGCGTAAACATAACAGTAACAATAAAAACATAAATTCAACAACAATCATAAGTAACACATATACTATATTTTAATGTTATTTGTTTGTTCCCGTTTCGTATTATAGACTAAATTCAGTTAGATAAGTCAGATGGGAACAATAATGACATTATTCAAAAAATTACCTTTGCAACTTGCAATCGCAAGTACGTTAGCTGCATCAGCGACTGCAATCGCTGCTGAGCAAAATACAGAAGATACAGCAAAAGATATTGAGGTTATCTCTGTTACAGGTACACGTAGGAGTTTACGTAGCCTTTCTGAAAGTACAGTGCCAGTTGATCTACTAACAAGCCGCGACTTAGCAAGTACTGGTCAGCTTGAAATTAGCCAAGTACTTGCTTCACAGTTACCAAGTTTTAATTACCCTAGCGCCACTCTTGCCGATGGTACTGATCATGCAAAACCAGCCGTTTTACGTGGCCTTGCTCCTGATCACACTCTGGTATTAGTAAACGGTAAACGTCGCCATGCAGGTGCACTATTAAATTTAGGTGGCACAGTGGGTCGTGGCTCGACGGCCGTTGATTTAAACAATATTCCTACTTCAGCTATTAAGCGCGTTGAGATTCTTCGCGATGGTGCTGCAGCACAATATGGCTCTGATGCCATTGCTGGCGTGATCAATATTGTACTAAAAGACGCTGATGAGGGCGGTAGCGTTAGCTACACTTACGGTGAATACGACACGCAAATGGCTGGCTCGCCGCAACTACTAAGCACAAGTGCTGATAACGATGGTAACTTGAGCTTTGCAAAAGGCAGTGATCGTAAATTAAACGATGGTATTTCGCGAACAGCAAGTGCGAATGCCGGTTTTGCTTTAGGTGATAGCGGCTTTATAAACATCTCTATTGAATCTCGCAATAACGAGCCAACAAACCGCTCGGGAATTGATCAACGCGAGCAATACAGTCGTGATGAAAATGGCAACCTAGACTCACGTGAATTTGATTTCGACCGTTACAATCATCGTTTTGGTAAAGCCGATATCGAAGACTATGCACTTTTTTATAATCTAGGTTACGAGTTTGATAACTCACTATCACTTTACTCGTTTGCTAGTTACTCAAACCGTAAAGGTAATTCGGCAGGCTTTTATCGCCGTGCCAAAGACTCTCGTAACTTAACCGAAGTATACCCTAACGGCTTTTTACCTGAAATAGATACGGATGTTGATGACTATTCATTTGCGATCGGTGTTAACGGCGAAACCAATGACTGGACATGGGATGTAAGTACCAATTATGGTCGCAACGATTTCGGCTTAGGGGTCAGTAATAGCTTAAATACGTCGATGGGTGTTAGCAGCCCAACTGAATTTGATAACGGCGCCCTTGTTTATGAGCAATACTTAATTAACATGGATGCCAGCAATACTCTTGACCTTGGCTTACCTGATGATGTGTTTGTTACCGTGGGCGCTGAGTATCGTCACGAAAATTATCAAATCAAAGCAGGTGAAGAGGCTTCATACATCACCGTATTGGATGACGATGGCAACCCTGTTGCTGCTGGTGGCGCACAAGTGTTAGCTGGTTTCTCTCCAGAAAGTGCAACTGACGAAAGCCGCCATAACATTGCGGTATTTGCTGAGTTTGATACTTACCTAACAACAGATTGGAATCTAGTGTTGGCTGGTCGTTTTGAAGATTACAGCGATTTTGGCAGCACTTTTACCTCTAAACTAGCTACGCGCTACAGCATTAACGAGTCATTGTCGTTACGCGGTGCAATTAGCACAGGTTTTAGAGCGCCTTCACTTGCACAAACTTCTTATAAATCAGTAAGTACTGTATTTGAAAACGGTATTCCAAGTGAGGTCGGTTTATTCCCAGTTGATGAACCTGCAGCCCAAGCTCTAGGGGCACGCAAACTTGATGCTGAAGAATCAGTTAATATGACGGCGGGTTTTATCTTTACGCAAGGCGGTTTTAGCCTGACGCTTGACGCATATCGCATTGAAATTGACGACCGTATCGTATTGTCTGAAAACTTAAGTGGTCCCGAAGTTGAAGCGATTCTAGCTGCAGCTGGTGAACAAAACACTCAAAGCGTTCGATATTTTACAAACGCTATTGATTCACGTACGCAAGGTGTTGATATTGTAGCTACCTACTCATTAGGTTTAGAAAACTATGGTGATTTACGCTTAAGTGCTGCGGTTAACTTTAACGACACAGAAGTCACACACGTTAAAGAAAACCCAGCAGAGCTAGAAGCACTAGGTGATAACTATCAATACTTCGCACGTCGTGAAATCACTCGCTTTGAAGAAGGCACTCCTGCTGATAAGTGGAACCTATCTGCAACATGGGATTATGAAAACTTTCAGACCACATTACGTGCAACCCGTTATGGCGAAGTCGTTGACACTTCAAGTACGCCTGAAGGTGATGAAATTATTGATGCTAAATGGATCACTGACTTAGAGGTAGCTTATCGTCCCGATGAGCAGTGGAAATTTGCATTAGGCGCTAATAACCTATTTGATCAGTACCCTCAAGATACTGTAAGCAATATAGGTTATAGTGATTTCAATCAAATTTTTACCTACAGTGCATTTACGCCATACAGTTTAGATGGTCGTTTTGTTTACGGTAACATCACTTATAGCTTTTAAAAAATAGGGCGTGAAAGCAGTAATTGCTAACACGCCCTAACCTACAATGATGGGTTGCTTAATTAATCTGAATAGTGTGGTAGGCCAATAAAGTGCCATCACTATTTTGTGCTGTATTTAAAATAAACTGCTCATAATCACTACCAAACACGTTATCGTTGCTAGCAAGGGTTGTATCTTGTTCACCACGTGATTTGTAATCGCTATGAGTGGTACAAATTTCTTTTGCAAACGCATCTGTAAAACAAAACTGACTAATTACATAGTCGTTATTGTTGTTCGACACTTTAAAATGAATATGAATAGTTCGCCCCGAATACCAACCTGGAAAATGCGTTTTAAAGTTCACACGACCACTACTATCTGTGATCAATGAACCTCGGTACCAGGTGCTTGCCTCAGCTTCGGTATCGCCATCAGTACAGAAATCACCCGCAAAACGTGAGCTATCAGAACTACTACTTGTATCACCCGAGTAAATACCGCGGGTATCACAGTGCCAAACCGATATTTCGTAATTTGCTAATGGGTTACAGTCACTATCAATTAACTGTAAACAAAGCATCATAGGCAAACCAGTTAAGCCATCCGAAATATCTTCGTCTGAATCAGCTTGGAAGTAACAGGGGCCTTCTGTTGTTGCTTTAGTTAGTGCTAACACACATGCGGTGGATGTTTCAAAAATACTGTCATCCGGAAAGTCATCAGTAATAAGCGCTGTTGTGCCCGATACATATTCACTGTCGTTCGTGGTTGTTGTATCGCCTGTATCAGTGCTGGTGCCTGTGCCCGTTGATGTGTCGGTGCCTGAGGTTGTGTCCGTTGACGATATTGTGTCTGAGTTACAGCCTAAAAATGCCAACATAGGCACAGTAGCAAGAGAAACCCCTAATGTTTTTAGCATTTTTCTACGAGTATAAAGTTCAGGTTTTAAAGTCACCTTGTGCCCCTTCGTTAACTTGAATAATTAGCGTCGAGTATAAAGAACAAATGTAGAGACTTTGTGTAGAAAAAGTGGTGCTTTTATAGAGTGATTAGGATGCACATGCCAAAAAATAGACATTTATAGTATATTCAATTTTGGCTATTACATTTTACTATTATACCTATGAAGTTAATTCACAAACTCTTAATTACCAATCTTATTATTACGTTGCTGCTGGTACTGACCATGTTTGGTCTTAATGCAATAACTAATAAGCGTATGCTCAATAGTGTATTTGAGGATATAGACAACGAAGCATTTAACCTTATAGCCACTGAAATTAGCCAGCAGTACCAGCAAACGGGTTCGATTGGTATGTTTATCGACTCTAAAGCTCTGTGGTATGAGCTAATTAACCGCAATTTTCACTCAAGCCGTTTATTGTTTTCGCCGAACAGACCAAAACCAAGAGAGCCCAGACCTTTTTCACTAGAAGGCCCCCCTCAAAAGCACATGCAAAATGAGGGAATGCCACCACCTCGCAATAAACCGATGGCTGATGACTTTATGCCTTTTGAAAAACGCCTCAGCTTGCTTGATGCAAAAGGCAAAATATTGATTGCAGGCAATACCGATACTGAGGTCGTGAACGAGCAAGAAATCACTCACAATGGTGCCGTTGTTGCAGTGCTGCAGTTGCATGCTAACGGTAACCATGTCAGCGCGCTTACTCAGCATTACCTTAATACACAAATTAATATCAGTTTGTGGACAGCGGGGATTGGTTTATTAATTGCTTTATTGTTTAGTTACTTACTCGCACGTCATTTTACTAATCCTATTTCACAACTAAAAGAAGGTGCAAAAGCCCTTGCTGAGCGCGAGTTTGAGACCAAAATTACAGTAAATAGTAGCGATGAATTCGCCACCTTAGCGGAAGATTTCAACCGTATTGCCACAGAGCTTAGGCGTTTTGAATCGCAGCAAAGTCAATGGATTATGGATATTTCTCATGAACTGCGTACGCCTTTAACTATTTTAGAGGGCGAACTTGAAGCAATTAACGATGGCATTATCGAACCCAACCAAAAAGCGATAAGTTCACTACAAGAAGAAGTGGCGCTGTTAAGTCGACTTGTGAACGACTTACATAAAGTCAGCACACTTGACAGATACAGCTTCAACTACCAAATGGAAGAGATTGATTTTAATACCTTAGTAACTTTACAAGCGCATAAATATGCCTTTAAATTTCAATCAAAAAACATCACCCTCAATGCAACCTTATCTGAGCAACCCGTAATAATTTTGGCTGATCAGAATCGTATTACACAAGTACTACAAAACATTTTAGAAAATAATTTACGCTATACCGATGAACAGCAAAAAGTCTGGTTAGATTTAACCGTGTCTAAGCATCATGTATTTTTGTCGATAGAAGATTCTGGCCCCGGTGTCCCCGATGAAGCCCTTGAAAAACTGTTTGATCGTTTATATCGCACCGATAGCTCTCGCAACAGAAAAACCGGCGGTTTTGGCCTAGGTTTGGCGATTTGCCAAACAATTGTTGAAGCCCACCAAGGAAAAATAAATGCAACTAAAAGCCGGTTAGGCGGTCTGTGTATAACGTTAAAACTCCCGCTTGCAGAGGCGTAATAATATGTCAGAAACCATAGCAAAACAGCATATTCTCGTTATTGAAGACGAAGTTAAAATTGCCGAACTAATAGAAAAGTATTTATATCTGGAAGGGTTTAAAACAAGCTTAATTCACGATGGCACCTGCGCACTTGATGCTGTTAATGAGCTAAACCCTGACCTCATTATTCTCGATATCATGTTGCCAGGCACTAACGGCATCGAGCTGTGTAGCAAGATAAGACAATACAGTGATGTGCCTATTATTATGCTTACGGCACGGGTTGAAGAAATTGACCACTTAATTGGTTTTGATGTCGGTGCCGATGACTATGTTACTAAACCATTTAAACCAAAAGAGTTAATGGCACGTGTAAAGGCTATTTTAAAGCGCCGCCGTATGCCAACTACCGCACCAAATACGCTCAAAGCGGGCAATATTATTGTTGATCCGAGCGAATACAAAGTACTGGTAAATAATGCAGAGCTAAAACTAACAATTAATGAATTTAGCTTATTAAAAATATTAATTGCCTCACCCAATAAGGTTTTTTCACGCCAAGATTTACTAACCATGACCCAAGGGAAGTACTTTGAAAGCTACGAGCGTAGTATTGATTCACACATTAAAAACTTGCGTAAAAAGCTGACACAAGCCGACCCTAATAGTCATTACATTGAGTCAATTTATGGTGTGGGATATAAATTTAAAACTTAAACAACCTTTTTCATACTTGCGACGACTAACTAAATAACATAACCCTGTAGGATATCATTATGAATTTAGTACGCATCAGCGCAAGCGCACTCTTAATTGCTGCCACTACCGCTTGTATCGGCCTCTCTAATACCAGTACAGCGAACGACCAAGGTGATTATCGCGTTATCACTTTTAAAGACTGTAAAAAGGTGAGCGAAATTACCCTCAATAACGAACAGATTGCTGCATACCTAGAGCTTAAACATGAGCAAGTAAAACTAGAAGCGCTAGAGCAACCAATTAGCAACATAGAACAACAAGTGACTGAGTACTCTGAGCAAATAGAAGCGATCGCCGAAAAAGCTGTTATTGAAGACGAGAATCACCTGCGAATTAATAAAAGCTTATTAAAAGAGCAAGATAAGTTGGCTACAGAGCTCAATAAACTGATGGCTGCTCATGATGCCGATTTTAAAGCGCTAGAGCAGCAAGCAAAGTTAATTGAACATGCCGCTAAGCAGTTTGATAAAACTATGAAACCTTTGATGGAGCAAGGCGATTCAACCCATCTACAAATTTTAGCGCCAGGTGAAGATGAAAAATCTGGGTGTTTTTACACTATCTAAAGCACATTACTAAGATGTGCATAAAGTTTCGCATGTGATTGACGAATGTCTTCTTTATGCACTTGTTTAAACCACTTTAAAGCCTGTGCTGGCTTGCCAGCTTGCCAATTGATTTCAGCAAGGCGTAATTTATAAATAGCAACTGCGTTGCGATCTGAGTCCGTGTCCATGAATTTGAGTGACTGCACATAAACATGATCAGCTTTCACATAATCAGCAAGAAGTTGATGAGTACGGGCTAAGTTACCTAATGCTACAGAAATCTTACGATTATGATTAGTTTTTAAAATCCAATCAGCTGCAATTTGTCGGTTTACAAGTGCACCATCTATATCCCCTAATGAATGAAAAACATTCGCTTTATTCGACGCTAATTCAAAATGAAAAATGGGGTCTTTGCTTTTGCCAAAACGGCGCTCTGCCCTATCAAGAATTTGCAACGCTGTTTCTTTATTACCAAACACAAATTGCAAATTGGCCAGTTCGACCATACGCATCGGATTACCAAACGAATCAAAAATAGCTTGTAGCTTTTCAAACGCTTTCGTCGCATATTTATGACCAGTTTCTGAGTCACCTAAATAGTGTGTTGATTTTGCGTAATAAAAGTAAACTTGTACTTGAAAGACGACTGGCAATTCTTCACTTGTAATAAAAGGCTCAGCGCTATTCTTTAAAGCTTGAAATTCCATTTTGTCGTAGAAGTAATCTAACTGATACGATTTAATCTCATACCAACGCGCAGAGCCAATCTCGCTGCTGGCAAGCTGCTGATTAATGTAATCTAGGCAACTAATTTGCGATTGCCGCTCACAAAACATCTCATGATCACTAAAGTTTTCAGAGGCTGAGGCATTAAAACTAGATAACCCCAGCAATAACATGGCTAACTTTTTCTTCATCCACAATTATCTCAGTGATAACACCTTCAGAAAGCTAACAAAGTTTAATGCTTTATAACAGTATTTTTTAACTAAATTAATAAATGTAACCGACAATAGTTCTAATCCAGTATCTTAATAGAGACGCTAAATAATGAATAAATTCGAATAGTCACTTGTATAAGTTAGAACAATTCAACTTGGACCTTTGATGGCAAAGCAAAACGTCGTGATATTGGAATTGTAGGTAATTGCAACCAATACCCCTAAAGAAACAGCATAATCGAAATGAAGCTGGCTAATTATCTTAGCCAGCGCATTAACCACTTAAAGTAAAAGAAGACTACCCAGGCCAAGGAAAGTGACAAAACCAACAATATCGGTGACTGTGGTAAGGATCACAGAACCTGAAAGGGCTGGATCAATTTTAAGCTTATCTAAAATCGATGGGATCACCACCCCTGATAACGACGCGGCAACTAAGTTAAGTAAAATAGCGATAGTGATTGTTAAACTTAACATACCATCGTTGAACCAAAAATAAGTGAGTACACCAATCACAAAGGCCCAAACACAGCCGTTTAATGCCCCTACTCTTAGCTCTTTCTTTAACAGTGCTTTGCGGTTGGAGTCGGTAACCTGACCAAGTGCTAGACCGCGTACAATAACCGTTAACGTCTGACTACCTGCAATCCCACCCATAGAGGCAACAACTGGCATCAGTACCGCCAGCGCAACCACTTGCTCTATGGTTGCGCCAAACAAACCAATAAACCAAGATGCTAAAAATGCCGTTGCTAGGTTTATACCAAGCCAAATACCGCGGTTTTTTGCCGACTTAGTGACACTTGAGAACAGATCCTCGTCTTCACGTAGACCACCGGCTTTTGCAGCGGCTTCGTCGGTCACTTCTTGACGCAATTCATAAGCTGATGATACTGACAATCGGCCTACTAGTTTGTTGTCGGCATTAACAACTGGCATCGCCATTTGTTCACTATGAATAACCACTTCAGCAGCTTCGTATAAGTCGTCATCAGCATGTAAAGCCGATACATCAAGGTTCGCGTAATCAAGCAGGCTGTCGTTATCATTGGCTTTAAACAAAGCATTGATAGCCACTTCACCAATGAGAGTGCCCTTACGACTGACTAAATAAATCACCTCGGTGTATTGCGGTAAGCCTTTTTGAAAAATTTTACGCGCGCCAGCCACGGTGAGTTTTTCTGATACTTTTAGCGCATCAAAATCGAGCCAGTGACCTAACTGCTCTGGGTTATATTGCTGTGCAAGGTCGTACTGCTTTGTTTGAACTTCATCAAGTTGTTTACGTGCATAATCAACAAAGCGCTCAGGAATAATTTCTTCGAGTTCAAGTAATTCTTCTACGCTCACTTCGTCAAGTAGCTTAAAACCTTCAGCTTCATCTAAGCTTTGCAATAACCAGCGACAGCTATCACCGCCTAAGTTAATGAAGATTTCATGTTGCGTGTCTTCATCGAGTAATTGCCAAATCTCTAGACGTTGCTCTTTAGGTAGCGCTTCAAACAATAACGATAAATGTTCTGTAGAAAGCTTTTCTTTAGCATCAGCGAGTAACTTATTTTTACGCGTTGTAGTGTCACACTGAAGCAAGTCATCAATTAACTGGGGGAGTTGGTCAACAGGATACTCAATCATTTGAGACCTCGGTTAATTACATCAATAACAATAGTCTAACGCAGCTCGGGAAAAATAACTGCTATGAATTAGCTTTAATTTTCAATGATGCGATTATTCTCAGATGGAAAGCATAGTTTCTACCTAAGCTTTCAAGTCTGAGTCACTACAATTGCATAAAAATGCACAAATAAACGCTATTAAGATCTATTATCATTCGTATTATAATGATAACATTCCCTCCCTTTTGAAATTACCAATAATAAATGCGGGTATAAACATGACTAATAGAATAAAGTATTTACCACTTGTGATTGCATTTGCACTCACTGGCTGTGGCGGTTCAGATAGTAATAATGCACCTGAGTTCACCAGCAACTCAGCGTTCACTCTAGATGAAGATACATCTATTACAGGTCAAGTTGTGGCAACAGGTGATAATGCTGTTAGCTATACCCTCGGCTCTGCAGCAAGTAACGGGATATTTGCTTTAAATGCTGATGGTAGTTTTAGCTATACCCCAAAAGAAGATTTTGCAGGCCAAGACACAGTAACCGTTACCGCCACTGATGGCAGCTTAAGTACTGATGCAGTACTTACTTTTACGGTTAATAACGTTAACGATGCGCCAACACTGGCGAGCCAATCAATCACTGTAACCACCTCAACAACGACTGAAGGCACATTAGTATTTAATGATGTTGACGGTGACACTGTGACTGTTTCTTTAGTAACGGCCCCTGCCAACGGCACCCTTACTCTAGATGAACAAACGGGTGAATTTCTATTCACAGCTGATACGTTGTCAGAAATTAACGACAGCTTTGTTATCGAATTTACCGATGGCATTATTAGCTCGCCTATCAGCGCAACCATTGAATTAAAACCGTCCTATGTGACTAACGAAGATAAACTTAATTACTACTACAGCTCAAATAACTCTCATTTAAAACAAGCACAAGCGATTAGTGACAATATCAATGATGATGTTTACATGGACGAAGTAAACACACAATTAGCTATTGGTTATCTTATTGCAGGCTTTGCTGAGAAAGCAGACGAACACTTCAGCAAAATTTCAGCAATAGACACAAAAGCAAAAGCCTATTTAGATGCAGCTAAATCTCTTGATTTAGTAAGTTTAAGCGAGAGGGCTTTAACGTTTAGACAAGATGCTGCAACTCTTTACAATCAGTACCTTGCTGAAAAAGGCCTAGATAACATCAGCAGCTCAGATCCGGGGTTTTATCTGACTCTAACCAATCAATACAACGCAGCTGGCCAAACCGAATACGCTCAAGCCATGTTAGACACACTTAAACTTTATGCAAATGAGGTTTATACAGAAGAATATAATGCGACTTATATTAGATTTATATCTGCAATCAAAAAAACCGTTGAATCTTCTAAAGATCAATACGCAGCGACTCACACAGAAACAGTAAGAAATGAAGGAGTAAAAGTCACCCAAGCCATGGCCGAGTTAAGTGAAAAAATCGGTTATTTTACTCAAAAATCAGGTGACTACAAAGGCCAACCAACTGAGCGTATGAGAGTGCTTTACATTGCATGGGCTGCTCAATCTTTTATACAGCTCAATGAAGTTGATTTGGCAAAATATTATACGAACTTAGCGCTTTCATATTATGGTGTTGTTGGATTCGATAATACATATAGCTTTACTGCAAGCCCATATGCAGAAGCAACTTTAGCGACATACACCTATCCATTAGAAGTGTTAACAGCAAATATTAAAGCTTTATATGATGTAGAGCTTTCAAATAACCCAGCCTTTGCTTTACTTACAGATCAAGATGACAAAGATGATGCTATTGAATTTTCTTTTGCTTATGAAGTAGCTAACAAACTACAAGCGGGTATCTCCATAGAGGATGCGGTGCAAAACGCTAAAGAATACTTTATGAGTGGCGAAACACCTAATGCAAAAAGTTTCTATCAAACACTTATAACTTCATCAGGCCAACCAGGTGCTGCTGATATTCTTCGAGTTCGAGGTGAAAATGAACTTGGCCTAATTCTGACGGATTACGCCGCAAACATCCTATTTTCTGAAGAGTATGTGTTAAATGAAACTAACGCATATTATGTCACCGGAATATTCGGTTGTGGCGGCCTTGTCGACTTTACCCTTAGTTTAGGTGGGGAAGAACAAGCAAATATTTTTGCACAACGCTGTGCTGAGGTTATAGATTCTTACTTTATAGAAAATAACACTAACTTTAGTACTTCCTCTGCTGCTTATGCTTTAAATCAGCAGTTAGCTATTTTTGGATTTGTATCTCAGAATGACTCGGTAGCCATCACCGCAGAAAGACTTAACACTCAAATTAACTTAATTGAAGAAAAACAAACACAAATAGAATGGCGATTGAGTTCACTCGGATACCTTGTGCAAGCTGGGCTAATTGATATGGCGTTAAATTGGTTAGATATCAGTTTAACCACACTGCAATCAGAACAATCAAACCTTGATATTAATGACTATAAAACTCTACTTGATAAAGTACTTTACGCGACACTTAGTAATAGCGAAACAAGTGGTGGACTATTCAAAAGCTATTCTCTCACCTCATCATTAGCTAGATTCCAAGTAAATAACGAGCAGTATGCTTCAGCTTATGCTGAAACAATTGAAATGTTAAAGCCATTCGTAGCCAATGCAAATACGTTTGTACTCTTACAAACCGATAAAGTTATTCAAAGTAACCTTGAAACATTGCTTACTTTTCAGGCCCGACTTGGCAATGATGCCGCAGTAAAAGAATTAATCGATCACTCAGTCAATGCAGAAGCAGATAAGCTATCACTTACAGCCCTTTATGCTAACTTAGTAGCTAAAAAAGATGACTTCCCTGCATCTTCGATCGCAAGTATCGATACAGACCACGATGGCAAACCTAACTTCTTCCTATCCAGCGCATCAGAGCAAGCAATTGCTGAATCGGGCTTAATTGCTGATAACGATGCCGACAATGATGGTATTGAAGATAGTATCGATGTGACTCCTTTAGGAGAATAACACCATCACAATAATGCGAGGTCGCCTTGCCTCGCATTATTATTCAATAACATTAAGAAAAAAATTTTATATTCAATAGAAAGTCAAACTTTAAAACACATCCGAAATCTCTTCGTATGTTTAGCATTGTAATTTTTCATCATTTACTTTTATGTGTAATGCGCAATAAAAGCAGCATTTAAAAAATGCAATGAAGCCTTACAAGTCATTTGACTGTTCCTATTTTAATCTAATCACTTGTATTTCAGGAGTTTTACCATGCAAATGCGCTACTTATCAGCGTGTTTGATGCTTTTACTTAATGCCCCTATACACGCTAATGAAGTAAAGCAACAAGCAACAAATCCTCAATGTAATGATAAGAACAATAAGCAATGCTCAGATCAAGAGGTAGAGCGCATTACCATTAAAGGGCAATACATAGGGATTGAAGTACCTGAAGTAATTGGTCGCGCCTATTTAGATAGAAACTTTATTGAAGCAACCCCAAAAGGTAATGGTGATATCAACGAATTGATTGCCTTACTGCCGGGCGTGCAATTAAGTGAAGACTACTACTCGATTGATAACCTTGCGGAAATTAGTGCCCCTGAAATTAGTATTTCGGGTGCAAAGCCTTGGCAAACAGGCTTTATGATTGATGGCATGAACTATAACAATCGTCTTGATCCTGCCAGTGCGAGCCGCATTGGCGCCTCTGAAAATGAGGTGTCAGGCGGTGTGCAAAGCATGAATATTAACAGTCAAATCGTAGAGTCAATTACTGTGTACGATCACAACATTCCAGCAGACTTTGGCGACTTTTCTGGTGGCGTGATTGATGCCGAAACGATATCTGCTTTCTCTAGAGAAACACGTGTAAGCTTAGGTATTCGTGGTAATCGCAGTGATTGGGGGGAGTACCATATAATCGATAATGATGAGCCAGATGACACCGCTGAGGGCAAAGACGCCCTTGAGCCACCAACCTATGAAAAAACCAATATCGATTTTTCAATTCAAAAAGAGTTGACTGACAAGCATGCCTTATTGCTAAGCGTAAGCTATTTAAAAAGTGATATCTCAGATGTTTCGCTTTCAGCACAAAAGGTCGAAAGTAGAGAAAACATCAATGCATTACTTAAATACAGCTATCGCGATGGCTGGGTTGATTCACTCGATTTAAGCGTTATGTATGCCCCTTATACTTCAGATTCATACTTGAAAGACGTGCTTAATAGTGACTACCAAGTCGAAGGAGGAAGCTTTGGTTTTACGGCTAATTTAGGTGAAGAAACACGCTTTGGTCACTTCAGCAGTAAGTTTAATATGAGCCAAAGTGATAATAATCGCACAGGGCCTGCGCATTTTTATACTTGGCTTCAAGCAAAAGGCAAAGAGTGGGGTCAATTAGCCGATCAGAGCCCTGATTCAACTCCTGTTTCAAGATACGGCGGTTATGGCAATCTTGATAACACGCAAACTAGCTTTAATTGGCGAAATTCCCTAACACTTGAGCGTAAAAGTTGGGGCAATACTGAGCACGCAATTCGCGTGGGCGCTGAACTCAACCATCAAAACTATGAGCGTACCCGCCAACAAAACTATTATAAGTATGACTCGCCAATTCAATACTCATCAACCAACGCACAACTAAACTGTAGTGGCTATACCCTTGATTGTATTGAGCAAAATTTTTATGTTGATTTAGATACCCTTGCCGAGCAATTAGGTGGCAGTATCGATTTTAATAATCCAGAGCACTTACTTGCCTACTCGAATAACGTAGCGACAACAGCTCAGTATTTTAACTCACGTTTAGTCACACCCAGTGAACAAATAGACGTAAGCTTAAATAAAGCGGCACTATATGCCACCGATGTGATCACCTGGAAACAGTTTGATTTTCATTTAGGTGTTAGATACGACTACGATGATTTTTTCAAAAATCACAATATCGCGCCACGCTTATCAATGGGTTATGACGTATTTAACGATGGCAATACACTATTGACCGCGGGTTTAAACCGTTATTACGATGCGGGCCTACTCGGTTATAAAATTAAAGAGCAACAAAAGTTTGCTTATCGTGAGTATCGCCCTATTCAAAACGGTTATTTACAAGCTTGGCTTCCTTCTTCTTACACAGGTAACTTCCGCTATATCTATGACGACGTAAAAAGTCCTTACGATGATGAAATTGCCTTAGGTCTTCGTCACGCGACAGAAGATTTCGGTAACTTTGCATTAAAATATGTGCACCGTAACAAAAAAGAACAATTAGCGAGAAACGAAGAAACCAACCTAAAAAATGACGGTTTTAAATATATTACTATTTATAATAATGGTACAGGTGAAAGCGAGCGTTACTCGCTATCTTGGGATGCCAAATTTGGCGACCATTCAATATGGGCTAATGCATCTTATAGCCAAAACAGTGAAAGCAATAGCGACTACACTGCAACACCCGATAACACGCCTGTTGAAACACTGGTTTACTATGAGGGTGAGCTGATGAGCTTATCTGAGTTAGATACCCTTAAAGCGAATTTTGGTCGCCCTGTAACTGCTAACTTTGGTTGGAATGCCAACTGGACTGATACTTTTTCAACTGGTCTAACAGCAACCTACAGCGGTAGTTATACAACCGCTATTAAGTCTAGTAACGATCAAAGAATAGGCATTGGAAGTGAATGTGCTACGTGTGGTTCGACCGATATATATATATCCAAATATGAAGCTCATACCTTTGACGCTCGTATTATATTTGCCTTAAGTAGCCGTTGGGAGTATCAAGTTAGTCAATCTCAATCTCTTGAAGTTCGCCTTGATATCAGCAACTTATTTAATGCCAGAAGTCACGCTATTACAGAAGGAAATTCAGGTATTGAACCAGGTAGAATGTTTTGGTTAGGGGTATCTTATAACTATGAATAAATGGTTATTTCTCTTAACTTGCGGCATTTTTACAACGAGCGCCTTCACACAAGAGCAATCATTACGCAAGTTATACGCAAAGCCACAGCATGAGTGGCCTGCGATTATTAGCAGTAAAGATGTGCCAGCTGCCCCGCTCAAACCTTTAAAAGCTAAACCGTTTAATCAAAGTGATGAGATCATCACATTAGGCGAAAAGCTATTTAACGATACCCGTTTGTCACGAGATAACACGGTAAGCTGCGCAAGCTGTCATGAGTCTCGTTTAGCATTCTCAGATAGGCGAAAACTAGCTGTCGGCATTGATGGCCAAGTGGGCACCCGAAATACCCAAGCCATTATTGGTGTTGACCATTGGCAAAGTTTCTTTTGGGATGGCAGGGCTAAAACTGCGACAGAGCAGGCATTAATGCCGATTGAAAACCCGATAGAAATGGGCACTTCTGTTGATCTTGTGCTTAACAAAGTAAACAGTGCTGAGGACTATAAAAGCCCAATATTCAATGCCTTTGGCAAAGAAGCGCTTAATAAAGAACTATTGGCTCTTGCGCTTGTTGCCTTTGAACGTACCTTTGATATTCCAGAATCATTATTCACGCGCTTTATCGATAAAGCGCAAACGAGTCCTAGTGAAGCAGTTGCACTTTTAAACGATCAACAACTTGAAGGCTTGCATCTTTTTAGAACCAAAGCAAGGTGTATGACTTGCCATGAAGGTGCTTTACTCAGCGACAATGAATTTCATATTACGGGGCTGCATTTTTATGGTCGAAAGCTTCAAGATTTAGGCCGTTTTGATGCCACCCAAGACCCAGCTGATATAGGCAAGTTTAGAACCCCTTCTCTTTTAGCGTTACAACAAAGTACACCTTGGATGCACCATGGTGGCTTTCAAAGTTTGCTGGGGATAGTCAACTTTTATAATGCAGGTGGAGCAAGGCCAAAACCGCGAAATAAATTTAAAGATGATCCAAACTACCCACATACAACTGAGTTACTGCATAAGTTAGAGCTCAGTAAGGATGAAAAAAATGCACTCATCGCATTTTTAGAAACCCTTTAACTGCACGCTCGCTCTTAGCGATAAGAGCGGGCTTTCTTACCCCTTCAATTGACTTGGCGTAAGCCCGGTCCAGCGTTTAAACGCTCGTCTGAAATTAGCAATATCATAAAATGATAAGCGCATGGCGACTTGCTCATTGCATTGTTCGCGCATGGCAAGTAGGTAAATCGCTTTGCGCTTACTTTGCTCATCATACAAGGTAGAAAAACGTACGCCATGAGCTTTTAGTTTGCGCTTGAAAGTTGCAGGGCTCATAGCAAATTGGCTGGCGACTTGGTCTAAATTTAACGCCGGATTTTGATAAATTAATCGGCTTACGGCTTCCACAAAAGTGCTATTTGCTGAATCTAATGCCGCTAGCTGCGAGTTAATTTGTGAGAACCGAAAACTACTAAACGCGGGGTTAGTAAGCCTAAGCGCGTGTTTATTTAATACCCAGCGGGTTATAGGCTTTTCAAAAGCAACTTTAAGGCCCAAATGCTGCTCATATTCTTGGCTATGTCTGGCGCGTTTACAGGCAAGCTCAAACTGACAAGGGACTCGCTCACCCGCCACTTTTTTAAGAACTTGGTAAAACGCGGCGCTGTAAATTTCCATAACGTACTGGCTTATTTCATCATCCAAGCCCACTGCATTTTGCAGCACAATGTAATACTGCTCGTTATGTACATAACTGTAACTAAATAACAAAGGGGCTAGTTGCATGCGTAAATTGTGTAACTGCTTTAAAGCTTGGCCGATATGCGCTGCATGTAACACGCCTTGGGCGGCAACAGAGGTATCGTTTGCTAGTTGACTGCCTAATAAAAAGCCACTGTCGGCGGATTTCATCAACTGCTTAAACTGCGTCAATAAGCGTACTTGCTGCGAAATACTAAACTGATGCTGCACACTCATTAAGTCTTGCTCAAACACCCCTGTGCCTCTGAGTAACTTATGCAGTGCAATGCCGCGACTTAAGGCCAGCTCCACCAGCGTGGTGATCAGTCCCTGTGCGGTGAGGTATTTGTCATCTTGATTAAGATACGGCTTCACAATGGCTGACTCTTTGTTGTTTTTGTTGTTGTAACTTAGCGTGTAAACGCGAGCTTAAACTTTGTGGTGTATCGCCATGCATACTGCCCACTAAGGCCGCTGTTACATCTTGAAACTTAGCGTGTTTTTCGCCTTCGACCTTAAATGCACAATGGCTCAGCGCCGAGGTAATTTGCGCCACCAGCTCTTTCGCTTGTACTGCGCTGGTGTTTGGCATTAGCACCATAAAGCAGTCTCCTGCATAGCGGCACACCACATCGCTAAGGCGACAATTCATCAATAAAAGCTCGCTTACTTCACCTAGTAAGCGGTCGCCTTCGATAAAGCCAAATTCAGCGTTAAAATCAGCAAAACCACGAATATCAATAGCGGCCAGTTGCAGAGGCTGTGGCTCACTTAATTGCTCTTTTAACACAGCTTGTAAGTAATCAGCCTTATACAGCCCTGTTATTGAGCATACTAATTCATGCTCACGATGCTGAGCTTCACGGCGTTTTAGTTGCCTGTTAAGCACGTATTGCTCTTGGTGCCACTGATACAGCCCAAGGCTTGTGAAAATCATGCCTATCGGCGCAGGCAATGATTCAATCCAAGTAAGCCACGTATTGGTTGGTTGATGTAACCACTCATCAAATAAATCAAGGGAAGCTGAAAACATAAAAAGCCCTAGCCCAAGCACTAAAAAGCTGGTGACTTTGCCGGGCGGCCTCGAAATAAGTAGCGCAGCTATCCAAGTCAGGGTCATTAGCACAATGCCACCCTCGCCTAAAATATCTAACCAAGCAATATCGGCAAAAGGCTTTAACTCTCCTGCTTGTGCGCTTAGCAAAAACGCAATCACAAACAAAGCAATAACGGCATTGGTTAAAAATCGATGATGAGTAAAAGGGTTATATCGCATTCTCAGTACCTAACAATAATTCACGCTGCCATGCTAACTCGTTAGCGCTTAAAGCAGCAGGGTCATATTAGCTCAATGATGTGACAGCAAAACGACAGTCATACCTTGTTAAACCCTTTAAGTACTGTAATTGCCTTAAAAAGATGGGGTTATTGCAGCTCAAAAGTACTTTTAAAAGCCTCTAATCACTTGTTTTTACTGGTTGTTAGCGATTTTCTGTCACATTTGCGTCATTTAAGCTGCGTACTTTGCTCATCAAACCAAGGACAACCAGGAGCAAACCCATGAAACAATTTAAAACGAAGGCGTTAGTAAGCGCCCTCGCCTTATGCCAATTTGCCGCTTACGCACAAGACGAACAAAGCAGCGATGAGAAAAAAGTAAAAGTCTCTGAAGAGCTTGTTGTATATGGCGAAATCGGCTATCGCAACCGCTCACAAGAGCTGGCACCGACGCTTGAATACTCACAAGAATACTTTCAACGTTTTGAACCGCTGACTGCCGGTGATGCATTAAAACGTGTACCGAGTGTGACGTTTTTATCGGATGTTTTAGAGTCTGATGGCGCACGTATGCGTGGCTTAAGCCCAGCTTACACAAAGGTGCTTATCAACGGTGAAGAAGTACCTGGTGCAGGTGCTGACCGCTCATTCTTTGTTGACCGTATTCCTGCCGAGCTAATTGAGCGTGTAGAAATTATTCGTGCTTCAAGTGCAAACCGCTCTGCCGATGCCATTGCCGGCACGCTAAACATTGTATTGCGTGACGGTTACAGCCTAGATGGTGGTTACTTGCGTGCAGGTGGCCTGCGTTATGACGATGGCGAATTAAAAGAAAGCTTTGCTGGTGTTTACGGCACTGAGTTTGCTGGCGGCCGTTTACTACTTGGTGCGAACTTACAAGGTCGTTATAACCCAAAACAAAAATCAAGCCTACGCTATGGCGACAGCCCAGAGAATAACGCCAATTACAAAACCGAAGAATTCGATAACCGCGAAGATCAAACAGACACCCGCGATGGTGACGACACCTCACTAAATGCCAGCTACGAAATTGCTTTTGATAATGGCAGCAAGTTTGATATCAGCGCAATTTGGGTTGATACCGACCGTACTGAAGATGAGCGTTCATTCGAATATGACGATCCAACAGCAATCAATAACTCAATTGTTGAAGGCGGTAATCTTGAAACCGACAACGCCAATGTGTCTTACATTGATCAAACCAACTACAACATCAACTCGGGTTATGAGTTACCCCTTTTTGGTGGCACCAGTAAATTTAAGCTTGGTTTTGCAAGCTTTGAAGAGTCAGTTTACGAGCAAGAAGTAGAAATCGATACCTCTGAGTTACCTATGGTGTTTGAGGAAGAAGAAGAAACTGTAGACCTGGATGACAAAGAATGGTCATTACAATGGCAACATAGCTTATTTGCAGGCGAGAGCAAAACGATTCAATTCGGTGCCTTTGTACAAGGTAAAGAGCGCGATACTGCGGTTTATCAAGCCGAAGGTGAAAGCGAGCAAAGCTTTACTAGCTGGGATCAGTTCAACAAAACACCACTGTCACTGGCAGGCTTTAATAACGAGTTTGAAGCAGCCGCTGGTGGCGTCAATAAACTCGAAGAAGACCGCCTAGATGTATTTGCATTAGTTAAGCACGAAGACCAAGACTTCTCGTGGGAGTTAGGTGTGCGCTACGAAACAACTGATTCAACCATTACTGACAAAGTAGAAGGTGTAAGCGCTAAAAACGATTATGACTTCTTCTTACCATCGGCACATTTACGCTACAACGTCTCTGAAAATGGCCGTGTTAGTGCATCGGTTGCACGTAGCTTACGTCGTCCTGACTTTGATTACATCACCCCTGCTCTACTTGAAAAAGAGCTAGGCGATAACGACTTTTTAGGTAACCCAGACCTACAACCAGAATCATCGTGGGGTATGGACTTAGGCTATGAATATCGCTTAGGTAAAAGCGGCGTCGTGGGTATTAATGTGTTCTATCGCGATGTCACTGACCTTATCGAAATAGCCAATACAGGCCAACAAGGCTCAGAAGGTGATGGTACTTACATTTTGCAACCGCGTAACACCGGTGATGGCAACGTAAAAGGTATCGAGCTTGATTTATCAACGCCGCTAAGCGCTATTAGCATGCCAAACACAGGGGTATTCTTTAACTACTCATGGCTTGATTCAGAAGTAGATGACACTTTCGGTAGCCGTAAATTCAACGACCAATCTGACTACGTGTTTAACGTTGGTTTTATTCAAGACCTACCTGATTTAGGCGCTTCGTTCGGTGCAACTTACCGTAAACAAGGTGATGCTTATGGTCGTATCGTGGGTGAAGAAGTAACCACACACTACGGTGCAGACCTTGAAGTATTCGTAGAAAAACGCTGGCAAGACGTCACGCTTCGTTTAGTGGGCTCAAACCTACTTGATGCAAGCAAAGACGAAACCTTCAACAAGTTCGACACGGTTGATGACCAAATCAACCGCGACTTTGACGAGTATGAACTGGAGTCTGAAGAAGCAGGCCCTGTTATCCAGTTAATGCTGCGCTACGCGTTTTAATACACATAAGAGTTATTAAGGCAGCGCATTGCTGCCTTGTTGTATATTTGGGGATCCCATGAATTTTAAAAAACCACTTAATCTTGTTGCCAGTGCAGTGATGCTAAGCACCCTAGCAGCGTGTAGCCAAACAACGGCAAACGAGGCACCAAGTAAAAACCAATTAACAGCCTTTGGCACAACTGAAAATATGCAAGGCTCACAAGCAGCAGCCCTTGCTGATGACGCTTGGCTATTAAGCTCACAAAGCCAAGGCCTACAACTTATTGATGTCACTGGTAAACAGCACGCATTACAAAAAGGTAACTTCGAAGCGCTATCTGTTAAGGCGATCGACAAAAACAGTTACCTTGTTGCCAGCATCGACAACGAAGCCGACCAAGCGGTGATTTTTAGCTTACAAAAAGCAGCTAAATGGCAGCTAACTGAAATTAGCCGTATCAGCCCACCAAAAGCAAAACCTGAGGCGGTGTGCTTATTTGCCAACCCGACCACTCAAGCCGTGTCGGCATTTGTGGCAGACGCTCGTGGTCTTATCCGCGAAACACTGGTGTTTGATATGGCAAACAAAAGCGCGTTAAACCTTGAATTACGTGAGTTTGCTGGCGTAAGTGAAACATCAGGCTGTGCGGTTGATGATAACAGTAAAACTCTTTATTTAAGTGAAGGCGAGCTAGGCATTTGGCAAATTAATGCCGACGCTGAATCACGCGCCGATAAAAAGCCCCTTGCTATGATGTCGCCATTTGGCAGCTTAGCGCCTGAAGTTGGCGGATTAAGCACAACAGAAGATGGCAGCTTATGGTTCACCACTTCTGAAGATAACCAATTACATCGCTACGAAAATAGCACAAAGCGTTTTAGCAGCTGGCAATTTGCTGGTGAACTGGCGATTGAGTCTGCCGCAGTGCGCTTTAACAATAATCAAGCTGACATCGTGTTATACGATGATGAATCAGGTCATTATGTAAAAGGTCAAATAAATGGGCAGGCTAAACAACACACTAGCGCTAAAACAGCGGCTGTTACTTACATCAATGCACAAGCGCAAACCGATGCAGTACGTGCTTTTGGTGATGCCGCCGATGACCCTGCAATTTGGGTAAACCCTAATAATGCAGCTAAAAGCTTGATCTTAGGTACCGATAAACGCCGTGGCTTAATGGTGTATGACCTTGCAGGCAAAGAGCTACAAGCACTAGAAACAGGCCGTTTAAATAATGTTGATGTGCGCCAACATGCCAGTATCAACAACGCAACGAATACCTGGATTGCAGGTAGTAACCGTACTCATAACAGCATCAGTGTTTACAGCGTCGATACTCACAATCAGGTGCAACATTTTGCTGAGCTGCCAACGACTCTAAACGAAATTTACGGTATGTGTATGTACTCATCAAACACAGGCAACTATGTGTTTATGAATGACAAATCAGGCCTGTTTCAGCAATACAAACTAACAGGTGATAATGAGAGCGTATCAGCACAACTAGTGCGCGAGTTTAGTGTTCCAAGCCAACCAGAAGGTTGCAGTGCTGATGATAAAACCGCACAGCTATTTTTAGGTGAAGAAGACGAAGGTATTTGGTTTATTGGCGCTGAGCCAACAGCAGGAAATAAACCTGTAATGCTACAAACCGTGAACGATATGCTGGTTGATGATGTAGAAGGCATGGAAATCTACCACGCAAAAGATGCTCGATATTTAGTGGTTTCTAGCCAAGGTGATTACAGCTATGTGCTTTATAAAATTATTGATGGCAATACCCCAAGCCTTGAGTTTGCGGGTAAGTTTGCAATCAGTAATAACCTAGAGTTAGCAATAGATGGCGTATCAGAAACCGATGGCCTAACGGTCACACCGGCTGCACTACCGGGCTACCCTGAAGGGGTGCTAATTGTGCAAGATGGTTACAACCGTATGCCACAGGCACCGCAAAACTTTAAGATTATTGACTGGCGCGAGGTAAAAAAAGCTATTCAATAAGTTACTATGTAGGGTGCTCGGTTTATCTGGGCACCTTTTTTATCTGAACATGTTTAATCAGTAAAATAGATAACTAAAACACCCAACTATTGCACCGTAAATTAGCATAGGCAAAAAGGTTTTCTTAAGCACGGGCCCTTCTTGATTATTCACTCCAACAATACTGGCTACAGCAATAATATTGCTAATGCAGATCATATTCCCCATCGCCGCCCCCGTTGATTGCAACGCAAGCACTAAGGTTTCTGACAAGCCCACTTGCTGTGCAATACCATATTGAATACCGCCAAAGGTAAGATTAGATACGGTTGCCGAACCTGAAAAGAAAGTGCCGAGTGCCCCCAAGTATGAGGCAAATAACACCCAGTGCTCACCGCTTAAATCTGCAAAGGTGCTCGCCATATAAAATATGGGCGCATTATGGCCGCCTTGCATTAAAACATTCACCATCACCAGCGCCCCGATCAAAGCAATACATGGCATAGCTATACGGCCTAAGGTGTCGGAGCACATTTGCTTTACTTGTGGCTTGCTCATTTTAAGTAACGGCACGCAGATCAGCACCACCAATACAAACGGGATCAACGCTGGTACAAACAAGGTTTTATACGACCACCCCACTGAGGTGCCAAATATCTCATGTAAAGATAAGATCAGCGCTTTGCTTAATTCAAATTGTGCAAAGCCCAAATGAATACTCAGCCAGAGCGTTTCGTCGTTAAGCAATGCTTTAATGCCCAACTGATGAATACGGGTTATCACCAGCACAACAATCAAAAGTAATAACGGGAATAATGCTAAAAATAGCGCTTTGGGTGTGAGCTCAGCTTTGCCTTTCGTGCTTTGTGCATTTACAGCTGACTTATCTAACCCCACTCCCCGACTTGCTAAATAGATAGTAACTAATAGCCCCACCGCACCACCAATCAGTGATGGAAACTCATAGTTCCACTGGGCAAACAACCAATAAGGTAAGACACATGAAAACACACTTAAATAAATGAATATGCTATTTTGACGCACCTTTTTTAATGGCAAAACAAGACACAGCGCAATCATAGGAATAACCAAAGCAGCAACAACATGACAAAGCGCCGTCCATCTTGAGAGAGCCAGCACTTGCCCATCATCTAATTGTAGCGCTGAAAAGCCAAACCATGTTGGTGTGCCAACTGCACCAAAAGATACGGGGATCGAGTTTAAAATAAGAGTGAAAATAATCACTTTAAAAGGCGAGAAACCAAGCCCGACCAAAATAGGCGCAGCGATGGCCGCAGGCGTGCCAAATCCCGATGCACCTTCGAGCATAAATGCAAATGCCCAACCAATGATCATCAACTGTGCAACTTGATTACTGCTAATAGATTCGAGCCAGTGTTTAATCGTGGTTTCGGCCCCTGATATTGCCAACATGCGGTTAAGTAAAATAGCCCCAGCAATAATCGAAATAGGCGTCATAACAGACAATACACCAGCAAACGAATTAGCAAGCAACAGCCTTAAATCAGCTTGAAAGTAAAACAGTTGCAGTAAAGCAGCGAGTAGCGCTGTTATGGGTAAGGCAATATAAGAGGCGATGGGGCTGCTTTTTACCATCATCCAGATCAGCACCAAAATAGGCAGTGCAGCCACTAGGGTATTCATGGGTCATCCTGTTGTTTTTATTAAGCGCTTTCCTTAATTAAAAGTATAGACAGGATAACCCTAATCAGTATTTTTTATTTGTTAAATGAGTGTATTAAATGAGCGTACTTAGCCACCAAAGTAACAGTACTAACACAGAAATAGCCACTAAGGCTTTGGTTTTGTGCTTTTGAATAATTCGCTCAGCCTGATTACCCGCGTAATAAACAACGGCAGCTAGAGCAAAGTAGCGAATTGAACGCGCAATGACCGTTGCCAGTAAAAATAGAAAAATCGAATACTTAGTAGCCCCAGCGGCAAGCATGGCAATTTGAAATGGGATGGGCACAATACCGAGCGTCAATACAAACCAAAAGCCTTGTGCCTGCATTTTTTGCTTAACTTGCTCGAATTGCTCAGGGTTTGAGAAGGTATTAATCACCCAATCGCCCACTACATCAAATAGATAATAGCCGAGGGCATAGCCAAAAATAGCACCGATTATACAACCTATGGTCGCCATTAAGGCAATTAACCAAAGCTTTTCACGGCGGGCTTGCATTAACGGAATAAGCACAGCTTCAAGAGGAATAGGCACTATGGTTGACTCTAAAAATGATGCCACCGTAACCGATTTAAGCATATGTTTTGAGTCAATAAACTGCCGTGTTTTTTGCTTAAGCTTTTTTGCAATCGCCATTATTCATCCTTAATCGTTTTGTTGCATTTTAGGTTACAACAAAAAGTCTTAACCGTCCCTTACGGTTTATGAACATAGCGACTACGACCCTGATTTTTAGCCAAATAAAGCGCTTGATCAGCACGTTTCAAGGTACTACTAAAGGTCTCAGTAGCACGTTTGATCGCTGAACCAACACTCACGCTGAGCGTTTTACTCGGTGTCACCATCACATTACTGGCCAGGCTCAGCAGTTGCTCGCAGGTAGCATGTAATTCATCTGCATCATCTGTGGCAACATACATTGCAAACTCCTCACCACCAATTCGCGCAAATAGAACGTCTTCTCCTAATGCTTGGTGACACTGATAAACAAAGTCTATCAATACCTGATCGCCTACATCATGACCATATTCATCATTAATCGCCTTAAAATGATCAATATCGGCGATCACTAAACTATGTGGTTTACTTTGGTTTTGCTGCACATAATGGTAAAAATAACGACGATTGTACGCCTTTGTTAATACATCGGTTTTTAGCTCTTCTTCGAGCTGCTCTCGGGTTTTAGCTAAATCAGTAAGCGCTAAATAAAGACCAAACCCAGTGATAAGCATCCCTAAGGTGCGGGTAATATCTTCGATATAAATGCCGATCCAGATTGGTTGGAACACCAGCTCATCTAAAAAATCAAATGTAAGTCCGACGCTCCAAAGGAAGATACCCACACTTAAAAATAAGTAACTGCGCTTAGCAACCACCGAGGTTTGCACAAACGCAAAAATACAAATCAAAATGAGCAAATTAATAGCATCACTGAGCACACCATTTAAGTAAACATCACTTTCAAGCCGATTAAAGTTATACAAATAAGTCACGACTATCATCAATAAAACGACAACAAAAAAGCTAATAAAGAATTGCTTTACTACAAGAGGTACTGAATTTAACTCAGCCTTTACTTCTGGAGGGGGTGCTTGCTTATTCATAATTAATCACGACAACTTGCTGCAATGAATTAAACATTAGCAAAGCAAATTTAAAAGTGCATGATAAAGCCACTATAAAGGGGAAAAACCAGCGTTTTTACTGGAGTAAATATTCTAAACATAAGCCGTTTTAGTCAGTAAAAAAGTCTAAGTTCATGCCATTTGCCACTAACGGTCGCAATTTTGTCGTTATTTTTTTATTATCGCTGACAATTTAAATGACACAGCAAGAATCAATGAGCGAAGCACGATTTATTCCATTTCGAAAACACGACATCATCAACCTTTGCCAAGCCTATTTAGGTGAGCCGCAATCAGCTTCGTTTATGGAGTTTGCTACACTTTTGCAAAGCGTGACTCATTATCAATATCACGAGCTGCTGGAGTCTTTAAAAAATAACTATGCGCCATTTGACCCAAATAGCGATACCCGAACGCTAACACCGATTACCAACGAGCAACGTGCCAGCTACCAATCTGCCTTTGCAAAAGAGTTTGCCACTGTACTCAATGCTGCCAATTTTGAAACCATTACCAATCAAGACTTACAAGATGCACTGAATGAAGAGTCTTTATTTAAAGTACGTTTAGCCGTTGAGTTTGATGACTTTGCAGAAGTGGTCTTTTACCGTCGCGGCGAATCGCAAAAAACCGAGACGCTACGCAGTTTTTGGGGGCTTAAGAAAAAGCAGATTCAGTTTACTAACTATGACCGCGTTGCCATATTCATCCGCTTTAAAGACGAGCAGTACTTTTTAGAAAAAGGCAAAATGCCGGTAGGCTTTGAGCCAAACTCAACCATCGTTAAATTATTCCAGAATGTGCCAAAAGCCGATTTAGAAATGCTGTTTCCGAATAGCGAAGTAAAAATGCGCCCGATAGATAAACTAATTATTGGTTCATCTGCCCTGATTGGTGGTGCTGTGGTATTGGTCACAAAATTAGGTGCGTCAATTTTGCTCCTGATTGCTATGATTGCCTTTTGGGGTGGTTGGCGTAGTGAAGAAGTGCATATGAGTCAGCAACACTTTATTACCTTTGCAATCGGCATGGGGGTATTTGGCAGCTTTATTTTTAAAGAATGGAGCAAGTTTAAAAACCGTAAAATTCGTTTTATGAAAGCATTAGCCGACAACTTGTATTTTAAAAACCTCGATAACAACGCCGGGGTTTTTCATACCCTAGTCGATGCAGCTGAAGAAGAAGATGTTAAAGAAGCGCTACTTGCCTACACCTTTTTACTAAAAAGCGAATCAGCGATGACTGCACAGCAATTAGATAGTCAAATTGAACAGTGGTTTAACGCGCAGCATCATTGCCAGCTTGACTTTGAAATTGATGATGCTTTAGACAAGCTAGTAAGGCTTGAGCTGGTTCATCAACAAAATAACGTTTATACAGCGGTTGATTTAGATAAGGCCAAACAGCGCTTAGATAGTCGTTGGGATGACTATTTTAAGTTTGCCTAAGCCTTTAAAATCAGCTACTAGCAAGTACACATTAACTTCGAGTCAATTCAACTGGGGTAAATGCAACTTTATCTCAATGTGCTTGCGCAGCGAATGCTCTGCTTTTAGGATAAAATTTTACGGCTAAAAAAAGACCATTCCATGCAATTAAAAAAAACAATTCTTATTGGAGCAAGTTTGCTGTGCGCAGCAACGACGGCTCAAGTATATGCTAACGACAAGTTTGTCTCTGAAGATATTTTTCAACTTGAATACGCAGGCGACCCACAAATAAGCCCTGACGGTAAAAAAATCGTTTATGTGCGCAGCGGCTACGACATCATGAAAGATGGTAACAAGCGTAGCTTTTGGCTGTACGATATAAAGTCAGGTCAACACACGCCGCTGTTTTCTGATGAGCATAACTACAGCCAACCCACTTGGTCTCCAGATAGCAAGAAAATTGCCTTTACCAGCAATTCAAGCGGCTCAAATCAACTTCACGTTTACTGGTTAGCGCAAGATAAACAAGCATTATTAACGCAACTACCAAAATCAGTACGAAACTTAACGTGGTCGAATGACTCTGCACAAATTGCTTTCACTATGAGCATTCCTGAAGGTAAATCTGCGTTCGCTAAATCAGTCAAATTACCGAAAAAACCAAAAGGCGCTGAGTGGTCAAAACCAGTGAGAGTGTTTGAAAAAGCACGCTATCAAGCTGATGGCGCTGGCTTTTTAGAGCCTTCATATCGTCACGTTTTTGTTATTCCGGTTTCGGGTGGCACACCACGCCAATTAACATCGGGTGATTATCAGCATTATGGCCCACTGGCATGGGATCCAAGCAACACAAAACTGGCTTTTTCTGCTGATCGCAATGATGAGTGGGAATATCGCACAACTGAGTCAGACCTCTATGAAATCAATGTAAAATCAGGTGAGCTTACGCAACTAACTGATTTACCGGGCCGTGAAAGTAACCCGCGTTACGCTGAAGACGGTGATGAACTAGCCTTTGTTGCGCGTGACAACGCCCCTGTGCCTTACATTAACTCAACACTATCTATGCTCGATTTAGACGATAAATCAATCAAGCATATTACTGAAAAATTAGACCGTTCAGTGGCTGATTATAAGTGGTCAGGCGACGGCGACTTTGTTATTCAGTACGATGATTTTGGTAAGCGTAAGCTTGCTAAAGTAAACAGCCGCGGTAAGGTCACTGACTTAACGGATACGGTATCGGGCACTTCAATTGGTCGTCCGTATATCAGTGGTAGTTTCAGCATGGCCAATAATGGCGCTATTGCGTACACCACAGGCAGCGAGTACCGTCCAGCTGATTTAGGCTACCTATACAAGGGTAAAAGTAAAACGCTAACTTCATTAAATGAAGATGTGTTAGGCCATAAAAAGCTTGGTAAAGTGCATGAACTAAATGTTAAGTCACAGTTCGATGGCCAAGCTATTCAAGGTTGGTACATTACGCCACCTGATTTTGATGAAAACAAACAATACCCATTAATGGTTGAAATTCACGGTGGCCCACACCTAGCCTATGGCCCAAGCTTTACTGCTGAATTACAACGTTATGCCGCTGAAGGTTATGTGGTTGTGTATGTGAATTACCGTGGTTCAACAAGTTACGGTAAAGACTTTGCACTACTGCTAGATGGTAAATACAGTTCAGAAGAAGACTTTGCTGACCACAACTCAGCAGTTGATGCCATGATTGCTAAAGGCTTTATCGACAAAGATAACCTATTTATTGCGGGTGGTTCAGCAGGTGGTATTGCAACGGCTTATGCGGTTGGTTTAACAAACCGCTTCAACGCTGCGGCAATTACCAAGCCTGTGATCAACTGGTTAAGTAAAACGCTTTCAGCTGACAGCTATATTGGTCAAATTCGTAACCAATTCCCTGGCATGCCTTGGGATAATGTTGAGCACTACTGGAAACGTTCGCCACTTTCATTAGTAGGTAACGTCACCACGCCATCATTGATCATGACAGGTGAAGAAGACCGCCGTACGCCAATTTCAGAATCAGAGCAATTCTATCAAGCATTAAAACTGCAAAAGGTAGATACCGTGCTTATTCGTGTACCGGGCTCACCCCATGGTATTGCGGGTCGTCCATCACGTATGATTTCGAAAATTGAATACACGCTTGCGTGGTTCAAACAATATCAGAAGTAATGAATTAAGCAGGAGTGAGATGCTCACTCCTCTTAAAAGTAATGATGGCTAAGCGCAAGTTGGGCAGACCCTATCGACTGCGCTTTTTCTCCGCACACACCTAAGCTCACATCACAGCTACGTAACCCACGATTATCTAAACGTGCAAATGCGGCAATTGATAACTGCTTGAGCTGTTCAAGTGCTTTACTCGGTAACGGCGAATCAATAATCACAGCTTGCATATCTAATAAACTTAAACTGTTATGCATGGCAATACTGATAGCCTCAGCGGCTTTTTCAAGCCAAGGCTGAACGAGTCGATTATGCGCTGTAAACTGACTGTCTGTCAGCTCATACACAGAAATACCCAACTGCAGCTTATCAAACTCGCTTTGCAGTGAAAGTAATGAACATTGGCTAAGTAACTGTTCACGATCAGTGTTTAGCATTGAGCCTATAGCACCGGCATTACCACTTTTACCTTCGAGAAGCTGATGGTTAATCACCACAGCCCCACCTAAAAAAGCCCCCAAATAAACATACAAAAAATCGCTGTAGTTATTAGGGTTACCAAGGCTTAGCTCTGCACAGCAGGCAGCGTTATTGTCGTTACTAATATAAACAGGGAGCTGGAACTGGCTTTCTAAGTAACCTTTTAAGTCAAAGTTTTGCCACTGACTAAGTGTACTGGTTGCTGAGCCTGAAGCGGCTTGCCATTGCCAAATATCAAACGGCATAGCGACCCCAAGCCCACACACATGTGAGCGCAGCTCAGGCTCTAATTGACTGATTAGCTTTGGGATATGTGTTTCTAAAAATGATTTAAGCTCTTCAACCGATGCTTCATGCACCTCAACAGATACAGACGTCCTTTGCGTGCTTTGTAAGTCAACGAGTATCAGGTCAAAGCGTCGTCGCCCGATTTTCAAACCAAAACTAAATGCACCATCTGGGTTGAGCCTAAACGGCACACTTGGCTGCCCTACTCGCCCTTTAACAGGTGCATCACGAAGCAACAGCTTATCTTCTTCAAGCTTATTAATATTCACTGTTGCCGCCTGAGCAGACAAGGCTAACGCTTTTGCTATTTGTGCTTTAGGCATGCTTTGCTGTTGCCTAATTAAACTTAAGATTGCGCGCTCGTTATTGCTTCTTGGTGCTCGCGATAAACTGCTCTTCATAACATCCTTCTTGATACAAGCTTGATAAGCGGCCTATTAGACCTGTTTGCAGTACTATCTACCAGTCAAAATAATAAATCAACTAGGTTGATTTATTATTTATAGTCGTGAATACTGTCGGCCACAACAATATGAACACATTAACCTGGTGAACTATGCAAACACAGTCCGCTATTGTATCGCGCCAAATGCTTTGGCCTTTTATTCTGCTTACGATTTGCTTTGCTGCTTGGGGTACTGCGGCCAATATGACAGACCCATTAGTGAAAGTTTTTAGCAAAACATTTTCTATGAGTGCGTTGCAATCAGCACTGGTGCAGTTTAGTTATTACGGCGCGTATTTTTGCTTAGCTTTACCGGCGGCCATGATCAATAGACGGTTTAATTATAAAACAGGGCTGTTAGTGGGTTTAGCCATGGCCGCTTGTGGTGCCTTATTGTTTTACCCTGCTAGTCAAACCATGCTCTATAGCCACTTTTTATTGGCCTTGTTTATTCTTGCTGGTGGTTTGTCTATTTTAGAAACCTCTGCCAATCCCTACGTCATGCAGTTAGGATGCGAGCAAACAGCAACCCGCAGACTTAACCTCGCGCAAGCATTTAACCCTGTTGGGACTAATATTGGTGTGTTTTTAGCGGCGACGTTGATCTTACCGAACTTAAATCAAGCTGATAGCGCAAGCCGTGCCCTGATGAGTGAAGCGCAATTAAAAACCGTTGTGAGTGCAGAGCTCGATGCTGTGATGGTGCCGTATGTGGGTATGGCCTGTTGCTTAATCTTACTATGGCTATGTATCTTCTTTAGCCGCTCTCCTGCAACAGAAACAAAAGTAACATCGCAGCCGCGTAAACTTAAAAAGACCTTTCAACATTTGTATCAAAACAAGCATTATCGATTTGGTGTGCTGGCACAATTTTTTAATGTTGGCGCGCAAACCTGTGTATGGACCTACACCATTGGCTACACCATGGAAGCACTTAACACTACAGAAGTTACCGGCGGCCAAGTCTTACAATATTCGATGTTGGTGTTTTTAGTATCTCGTTTCATTATGACATGGCTAATGCGCTTTATTAGCGGCGCTAAATTACTGCGTTTTATGGCTTTAGTTGCAGCCGTGCTTTGTTTTATTGTTACCACACAAGTGAATTTAATGGGCGTAGTCGCACTTGTAGCTATTTCAAGCTGTCTATCTTTGATGTTTCCAACCATTTACGGCACAGCACTTGAAGGCCTGGGTGAAGATGCAAAAGTTGGTGCAGCTGGTTTAGTCATGGCAATTTTAGGGGGCGCATTTTTACCTCTGATCCAAGCCGCAACCATAGATGCTTTTAACACTGCGGTTTCGTTTGTTGTACCACTTGGATGTTTTCTTATCGTATCTCTTTATGGGCACCACAGCATTAGGTCACCACGACACCAGCAATCATAATTTTTAAAGGCATCTTGCAAAGTCAGATGCCTTTTATAATTGTACTTTGTGGTTAGATAATGTGAAAATCACTATCTTTCTAACTACATATAAGTGAGTATGAAATCACTTAAGCTTTTTATCTTAAATTACACAGCAAAGCTTAAAAACATGAGTAGCTTTGAGCACTTTCGGTTTTTTTTAATAAAGTATATTTGTTTCTTTTTTGGCTGCTTTATCTGTTTCGTCTTACACGAATATTTTCGTGTTCCTATTGTTGTAGCCGCTGCTGCGACAGGCTTAATCGGTACGTTTTTACCTTTTTCAAGAACGTTAAAATCACACCCTTATGCGGCCATTTACGCTGGTAGCTTTGCTGGCATGTGCTCTTCAAGTTTAATAAACAGTTATTGGGAGCTAAGTCTTATTTCATTGATCGGTGCCAGCCTTTATATTTTGACTATGAATCTATTTGCAGGTTTTGGCGGCCGACTTGGTAGTGTGGCTTTTGCCAGTGTGGCGCTTTATATGCTTGCAAAAGGGATTTTTTGATGAATATATTTATTGCGATAACAGCGTTATTTGGTGCTTACTCAACCTACTTTTTAGCACATCATAATCGCTTCGACGGCATTCGCGCATCAGCGGCCACCAGCATTATTGCATTTGCAATTTTGAGTCTATTTCCCGTTGATGTTGAGCTATACAGCGTGGCATTTTTCGGCGGTACTTTCATCGGTATGAGCGCACCAAAACGCTTTGGCATTTTTACATTAGCCATTGCGTCATTACTATTTGCTTTATTGTTTGAGTACCTCGTGCCGCGCTTACATGGCTATGGCGGTGCATTAGGGTTGAGTGCGTTTTTATCTGTCTGTGTTTGCCACATCGGTATTTTACTCGGTGCGCCACGAAGCAAAAAGAACAACTAATTCCGACTCACCGATTAAAAACCTATACCTTTTTATTAATATTCATTACTATGTTAACAACATGTTTAAAGGTGTAGGTTCTTTATGCTTCTTCGTTCATTGCTGATTGTTATTATCTTCTGCTTTATCAGTAGTGCTACGACGGCGAAAACACTGACCTTTATTGCCGAAGATTTACCCCCATACCATTTTAAAAATCAGCAAGGTAAAGCCGATGGTGCGCTTGTTGAAGTGATAAAGTCTGCCCTAGCGAAAACAAACATCGCTGGCGAATTCTCAATTATGCCAATGGCCCGAGCTTTTCATGAGTTTCAAAATGACCCAAGCATATTGATGATTTCATTGCTAAAAAATGAGTCTCGTGAATATAAATTCCAATGGCTAGCACAAACCTATTTTGCCGATGCTTATTTAGTTGGGCTTGCCAAACAAAACCACGAAATAAAAAGCTTAAAACAAGCAAAGAAATATCGTGTGGCAACAATTCGTGGCTATTCAAGTGAACATTATTTGAAACAAGCCGGCTTTAATGAAAATAAAAATTTGGTGCTGGTCAGTCATTACCATCAACTTTGGCAAATGCTAGAGAAAGGACGAATTGATTTTGTACTAACCAACACGCTTACCTTACAAAACGAACTCGCGTTATCAGGAGTTCTCCCTAATGACATTAATAAGAGCCTCCACTTAGACGACTACCCATCAGGCCTTTATTTAGCCGCGAATCTAAAATTGGACAAGCAACTTGCTATGCAATTGAGTGATGCCATAAAAGCATTGAAACAAAACGGTCAATACCAAGCAATTTTACAAAAATGGCATCTGCCTTTACCTAGATTATAATGAAAAACACGCAATCATCTTACAAAGGCTTAGCTTTAGCTATTTTGCTTAGCTGCTTATCGCTAAATACCCTTGCTATTACCCCTGAACAAGCCTTAGAGAAGCTTAACGAAGCACAATTGTTACGTAACAGTAATCCAAACCAAGCCACTAAAATATTTGAGCAATTAACTAACGACTCGACCCTTTCCAATGAACCTAACATCATACAAGAGGCATTCGAATCGCTGGCATTTATGAATATGGGCAGTGGCGATTATGACCAAGCTCTTAGCTATGCAGAGCAGCTGCTTGATTACGGGGAAAAGCACAATAACCAGTCAGTAACAGTACGAGCAATGCTTATTCAAGGTTACGCACAAGGCAGAAAAAGTAACTTTCTTAAGGCAGAGCAACACTACCGCGATGCATTATCCATTGCCAAACAGATAAATAACTCAGTGCTGATTGCCCAGTCCTATGAGCGATTAGCAGCCATTTTGCGCTGGCAAGATAAGTACATAGCTGCCCTCAATGAAGCACAAAAAGCAGTCAATATTTTACAAGAGTTTGATGACGATAAATCTTATGCCTCTGCATTGCAGAACTTAGGTATTATTGAAGCAATTATTGGTGACCACCACGACGCACTAGCCAATCTTACTTTGTCGTTTTCTTTACATCAAAAACTTGACGATAAAAAAGGCATTGCTGATGCACTTTATGAAATTGGCGAAGTTTATCGCCGTATGGGCGACAGTGCCCAATCGTTAAAGCACTTTAAAATGTCGCACGTTCTGGATTTAGAAATTGGCTCTAAAGTCGACATCGGTAATAGTGCCATGAAGGTCGGCTATGCAGCGCTAAAACAAGGTGAGCTTACAACAGCCACAGACTATGCAGAAAAGTCGATTAGCTATTATCTACCCTCATCTTCAAACACAGGATTGTGCCGTTCATATAATTTAATGGCGTTAATTGCTCTAAAACAAAATAACATTAGTGAAGCGCAAGCCTATATTGATCGCGCCATGGCAATCGCCACTGACTTTAATTTTCGCTCCCATTTAGTGTCTTTAGCGATCACCCAAACACGTATCTATCAAGCTCTTAATGACCATGCAAAAGCAATTAAAACCGCAGAACAGGCCTTAAACCAGGCTAATGAGTTACAAGATGTCGAAGATCAAATTAGCTTAAATAAATTACTCACTGACTCTTACCTTGCATTACAACTTTATAAACAGGCATTTGAATCGCAAAGCCGCTATCAAACCCTTGAAAATAAAACGGGTAAAAATCAGCACGACTTAACTGTGGCCGCGATGCAAAGCCAAGTCGCCTTTATGCGAAATCAGCAAGAAATAAACCAATTAAGTGCAGATAAACAAATTCAAGCAGCACAACTAAGCGAAAGTGAATGGCAATTTAAAGCCTGGTTACTCGGCCTAAGCTGTGTGATTTTATTGATATCAGGCTTTGGTTACCGCTCATTTAAAACGCGTAAACTTGCCAGCGAGCGAGCACAACTATTACAAGAAGTCGTTGATAAGAAGAACCGCTTACTAGCCGATGTATCCCATGAAATTCGCACACCACTCACAGCGCTACAATTGCAAGTTGAAGCATTGCAATACAATATCGCAAAAGACGTTGATGCCTCTTACGATGCAATTAATCGAAAGCTAACCGATATCAATGTACTGATCCGTGATATCCACCAACTAGCACAAGCAGACTCAGATAGCCTATACCTAAACCTAAAACCCTATTTACTTGCTGATGTATTATCCGTTTGGCAGCAAGACTTTGCTGCTTTTGTACAAAGCAAAGGCTTTGAATTTACCAGTGACATTCATGTTACTGCTGATATAAAGGTGACATGGGATATCGATAAAATTAAGCAAGTACTGGCTAATCTTTTATCAAACAGTACCTTTTATACTGATAAACCGGGCAAAATTAAATTTATAGCGACAGCCTCAGCGCAGAGTATTACTTTTAGTATTGAAGATACCCCACCCGGTGTGACCGACAATCAGTTAGTTGAAATATTCGAACGTTTATACCGCGTTGATAAATCACGTAGCCGCCAAACGGGTGGCTCAGGCCTAGGACTGGCGATTTGTAAAAGCCTAATAGAAACGCACAAAGGTACTATCAAGGCTGAGCACAGTGAGTTAGGTGGCGTTAAGATCCTCATTTGCTTACCGCTTATTAGTGAACAACAGGTTTAATTAGCATCTCGATTCCCTGAAATCGCCCCTAAACAGGGCGATTTCACGACATTTAGCCCCATTAATGCCGACCAAGGTCGCATATTATTTAATCAAAAACCGCCCTATATTTTTTAGTACGTTGTACAAATCTCTCACTAAAAAGTATAGGAGCCTCACAATGGCGGGCGAATATCAACAACAATACCAACAGTTCCAGCGCGATCCGGGTCAGTTTTGGCTTGAGCAAAGTAAACGAATTCCTTGGTTTAAAGAGCCAAGTGCCCCTTATCAATATGACGATAATGATTTTTACCATTGGTTTGCCGATGGTCAACTAAACACTTGTTATCTAGCCCTCGACCAACATGTCGAAGCAGGCTATGGCGACCAAACTGCACTAATTTACGACTCCCCTGTTACCAATACTAAACAACAATACACTTATGGCGAGTTACAAACTCAAGTTGCTAAATTTGCAGGACTCATGCAATCCCTTGGCGTAAGCAAAGGTGACCGTGTAATCATTTATATGCCAATGATCCCACAAGCGGTTATTGGTATGCTAGCGTGTGCTCGCCTTGGTGCCATTCACTCCGTTGTATTTGGTGGTTTTGCACCGCACGAACTCGCGGTGCGTATTGATGATGCAAAGCCTAAGCTTGTGCTTACTGCGTCTTGCGGGGTCGAAATCAATCATGTGATTGAATATAAACCACTGCTTGATGAAGCACTCGAAAACGCCCAGCATACTGTTGAACACTGTATTGTCTTTCAGCGTGAGCAAGCCATTGCCGAGATGCAAGATGGCCGAGACATCGATTGGCAATCAGCCTCTGATGCAGCAAGTTCAGTCGATGCCGTGCCGGTTGCAGGTGACGACCCGCTTTATATTCTTTACACCTCAGGCACCACAGGCACACCTAAAGGGGTGGTTCGAGAAAACGGTGGTCACGCTGTTGCAATGCATTACAGCATGGAGACCGTGTATGGCATGAAACCCGGCGAAGTATTTTGGGCTGCTTCTGATATTGGCTGGGTGGTAGGTCACTCATACATTGTATATGCACCGCTTATTTATCGCTGCGCTACCGTACTTTATGAAGGCAAACCCATAAGAACCCCTGATGCCAGTGCGTTTTGGCGTGTTGTAGAAGATTATAAAGTCACCGCCTTATTCAGTGCTCCTACTGCGTTTCGCGCTATTAAAAAAGAAGACCCTACCGCCGAGGGCTTTAAACAATACGATACTTCGAGTTTAAAACGTTTATTCTTGGCCGGTGAACGCCTAGATCCTCCCACTTATGAATGGCTAAAAGACAACACCGGCTTGCCCGTACTTGACCATTGGTGGCAAACAGAAACAGGTTGGGCCATTGCGTGTAATCCAATTGGTATTGAACAGCTTGCCACTAAGGCGGGTAGCTCAACAGTGCCAACACCGGGCTTTGATGTACAAATTCTTGATATGAATGGGCAGCAGTGCTCAGCAAACGAAAATGGTGCGGTGGTAATTAAACTGCCTTTACCTCCTGGCTGCTTACCAACAATTTGGCAAAACAATGAACGCTTTCAAGCGGGTTATTTAAGCGAGTATCCGGGCTACTACCTTTCTGGTGATGGCGGCTATATTGATGACGATGGTTATCTATTTATTATGGGTCGTACCGACGATGTAATTAACGTTGCGGGTCATCGCTTATCAACCGGTGAAATGGAAGAAATTGTTGCAGCCCACCCTGCTATTGCTGAATGTGCAGTATTTGGCGTTAACGATGCACTCAAAGGGCAATTACCTATGGCGATGATAGTGCTCAAAGACGATTACCTTGGCGATAGCAAAGAAGTCGAGCAACAGCTAGTCCATTCTGTAAGGCATCAAATTGGTGCCATTGCCTGTTTAAAGAATGTTTTGCATGTTGAGCGCCTACCAAAAACCCGTTCAGGAAAAATACTCAGAAAGAACTTACGCCAATTGGTCGATGGTGAAGAACTACAAATTCCATCTACCATTGATGATGCGAGTATATTTGATGAAATCAACCAACAACTTAACAATCGCTGATCTGCGTTTGTAATTTTGTAATGTTACCAAAGGCCTTGTTTAAGGCCTTTATTCGTTTTGGCCTGTGGCTTGCAACTTTACTAATAAGTTAGCAAACGAAAAGGTGGTTAACATGGCTATTATTGCAGGTTATTTCCAATTCAATGATTCAGATAAAACTGACTTTAAGTATATAAATCAACTAGCTAATGTATTTAGTAACTATGAAAAAGAACATGTTCGTTTTTTTAATTGCGAGTATGGAGCCATTTTTCAGTATGATTTTGATGCCTATAAGCAGGCGAGCTGGTTGCGAACTGAGTCGCAAATTGCAACACTCATTGGACACCCTCTCATATCAAGCTCTAGAACACAGGACCTAATTACACTTGCGGGCTGCGAGTCTCTCGACTTTTCTTTACAGCAATGCGAAGGAGTATTTAGCTTTTGTCAATTTGATCTGCAGAGCCAGCGCCTAACATTAGCGACTGATCCACTTGGATTAAAACCTTTTTATACCTTACAAACACAGTATGGTTTACTATTTTCCACTAACCTTAATTTATTCAAGCAGTTGGATATCCAACTACAGAACAATCCGGATGCCTTAACTGAGCTTGCCGTGCTTGGGTATCCTCTTTTAGATCATACGCCGTTTAAAGACGTAAAATGCTCATACCCAAGTGAAATGCTATGCTTTAATGCAAAACAGGGTGTAACTAGAAAAAGATATTTTGATTGGGTATCACTTGCAAAACAAAAGCTCGTTGCACCAGATGCAATTGAAGGGATCTCAAAGGCTTTTAAAACTTTAGTTGCAAAGGCAAAACATAAAGATAAAACAATTCTTAGCACTTTGTCTGGCGGTTTAGACTCTAGGCTTATTAACAGTGAGTTATTGCGCCAAGGCGTGCAATTGAAGTCGTTTAACTTTTCGCAATCTGATAGCCAAGATCTATTTTGTGCTAAACAATATGCATCACAAAATGCAGTACCATTAGAAGTAATACAAGTTTCAGACACCCAGCGGCTATCTGTCGAACAGCGCCTTGGCAAATATTGGCGTAAAGCGAAACATCAAGATTTCACTAACGTATGCAGACCACAAATAAGCTGGTCAGGAAATGGCGGTAGTGTTGGGATCGGGCTTATTTATTACGGTGATGAAATTTATGCTGCAGCAAAAGAAAACAACTTAGATAAACTAATCAGTGCTTACCTCAAACAACAATACGCTTTTTTACCTAAGTCAGTTGTTCATAATGCTGAACAATTACAACAAAAACTGATAGCTAACTTAAAAATTAGCTTCGAACCACTCGCTGAATTACCACTTGAAAAAGCATTTCAATTATTCTTGCTGCTTAACGATCAACACCACCATTTGAGTGTTCCTAACGAGCAGGTTTGCGAATTTAAAATGGAGTTTTTCCATCCATTTTATTCGTGGAAGGTCCTACAGTATCCGTTGGGTTTACCGGTGGAGTACGTTCGCAAACACCGTTTTTATCAACGATGGTTAAAAACCGATTACCCACGAGCTTTACTTGCGCCTTGGCAAACTTACCCAGGACACTTGCCTTGCCCAATAACCGTCAAGCATCAAACCCAATGGCAATTGAATAGCGCAAAACTTATGTCGCCCACAGAACTATTAAAGCTATGGTTTAAAATTATGTTTTTTGACCGCCATTTATTGATAAAGCGCTGCCATTTCACTTTACTTTGCATCTTACAGTTAACTCATTTAAAGAATGTTCAGCCTAATTTACGTGTTGCTCAGAAATTCTGCCAATGGTGAATGAAGTTCAGGCCATCATTTTGAATTAACTGCTTTGAAGTAAAAACAGCTTTCTAACAACGAACTTTTCGGGCTAGAATCTATTAAGTTATTAATATCATAAGCTGAGATTTTAATGAGAAAATGGACTCTTCCTCTACTGCCACTAATCGTATTAGCAGGCTGCACCTCGGTTAGCAAAAATGAATGTTTACAAGCTGACTGGCATGGTATTGGTTATAAACATGGTGCAGATGGCACTGAGTATCGCGATGGCATAGATGCACTATCACAATGCAGTGAGTATGGTGTAAATGCTGACATTGCTAAATATAAAGTGGGATACGATCAGGGCCTCGCTACATACTGTGAACCGGAAAATGGCTTTACGTTAGGCATGCAAGGCACGTCATACAATGGTGTCTGTAATAGCACAGCGTTTCGTAAAGCATGGCAAGAAGGTAACGATAGATATCAAGTGCAACAAAGACTGAGTTATATTGATAATCGCATTGACGATATCGACCGTCGATTAAAAGATATTCGTGGCGAGCTTAACAGTAACCAACTTAATAATACTCAGCAAAAAGAACTTTATCGAGAACGCAAAGATTTAGAAAACGAGCGTAAAGATTTGCGCAAAGAACGCGCATTACTTCCGCTTTTGAATAAACTGCCTAGTGTTGAAATATCAACCGAGTGGTGAGACCTTTAGAGCCAATTTCATTTCATACATTTGTTTATCAGCGATGGCCAAAAGTTCCTTTGCACTGTGTCCGTGTAAAGGATACATGGCGATACCAAAACTCGCACTTACCGGCTGAACCGTTTCATAATCTTGCGCTACTTTTTTAACCGCCTGCTGACATCGTAGCGCTATATCTTGGCACAAACTAGCCTTTGTTAATGAAGGTAAAACAATAACAAACTCATCACCACCAATGCGCGATAGCACATCTTTATCTCTCATTTGTAAACGCAATTGCTGACTAATGTCCAGTAACAAATTATCACCCTGTTCATGACCATATGTATCATTAACGAGTTTGAAATTATCAAGATCAAGATAGATCAATGCAAATTGGTTATGCTCTGCTGGCGTTCTTTGTGAGAAAGCACGCAATTGAATATCGAGTCCTCTGCGATTCAATAGCTTAGTAAGTGGATCTTGATTAACTAGCTCATTGAGAAGCTGGCGCTTTTCTACCGCCGAAGAGATATCATCAAATGCACCGATATAATGAGAAACTAAGCCATTTTCATCATACAGTGCATCTATGGATAATTGCTCAGGAAACACCTCTCCGGACTTTCGCTTATTCCATACCTCTCCTTGCCAACAGCCTTTATCGAGCAACTCAGTCCACATTTGTTGATAAAACTCATCTGGTTGCTTCTTTGCAGAAAGTATTGAAGGCTTTTTACCTATTACCTCATGCTTCTTAAACCCTGTTATTTGCTCAAAAGCAGGATTTACATCAACAATCACAGACTCAGCGGTGGTGATCAGAATCCCCCGGCTAGTTGTAGAAAAAACAGCCGTTAATAGTTTAATTCTCTCATTACTTTTAACTTCCTCTGTAACATCCTCAGAATAACCATTCCATTCTACACTGCCATCAGCTCGGGCTATAGGAGATGATTTTGCCGAAATCCAGATCTGTCCTTTTTTGGGGTGGTTAACGCGAAACACTTCACACCAATCAGTTAGCTCTGCACGTGAATGCTCAATACTTCGTACAATACGTTCCAGATCATCTTGATGTATCGCTTGCATAACTCTATCTGCTGATGACTCAATATCTTTGGGAGAGCAGCCATAGATATCAAATACTTTTGATGTAGCAAATGGGAAAAATGCTTCATCTTTATTGTCTATTACATATTGATAAACAAAGCCTGGGAGGTTATCAGTGAACTTTTTTAGTTCTTGATGTAGGAATTCAATTTCGCGTTCTTTTTGCCATTGTTCCGTAATATCAATATGTATTCCAACCATCCATTCTGGGTTACCGTTTTTATCCCACGTTTGTACTTGGCCTTTATCAAGCACTTTAACCCAGTGGCCTCGTTTATGTTTCATACGCGCTTCACAGACATATCGCGCTGATTCACCTTCGAAGTGCTCATTTAATAATTGCTCAGATTTCACTAAGTCTTCAGGGTGAGCAAAGGTAAGCCAAGTATCAATTGAAACGGGTTCTAGTTCGCACAGAGAATAGCCAATGATATCTGCCCATTTATCATTAAAAATTGTTTCGCCTGTTTGCACATTCCAGAGCCAAACTCCCACATCACCACTTTCGAGAAGCAACTGTGCAATATCTAGTCCTAGCTGCGACTTTAGTTCATTGTAAGCTTCACTAAATGCCATAATCTGCCTTAATAACTAGCCTAATGATAAACAATTAAGTCTTATTCATTATTTTAGTTAAAAAGGCAAAAAATACTAAAATATAATCAAATAAATATACTCTTACAGATTTATTGCGGATTGGTATTTTTCACCTTGACGGCCAGTCAACCTCATCAACCGAGTCAAAAAGCGTTGTGGTCGTTTGCTCGCCATTCCATTTGCGAATGTAACGTGACAAAGGATCATAAAGCGCTGTTTGCTTATTGATATGAAAGTGACGCCCACCTCTAGGGTCGACACCGACACCCGCAATATATTGCCAATTGCCCCAATTTGCAGCCACATCATGATCAATAAGTTGCTGTTCGAAGTAAGCTGCACCATAGCGCCAATCAAGAGCTAACTCATTAACCAAACAGCTTGCTGCAATCTGCCGCGAGCGGTTAGATATAAAGCCTGTTGTGTTGAGTTCATGCATTATCGCATTTACCAATGGAAATGGAGTGCAGCCATTACACCAAGCAGTGAAACGCTGGCTGTTAAACGTTGTTAGCGGCGCATTTTGCTTTTGACCTTTGAATAAAAAAAGCTTTGCTCCCGCTTGCAGTGCATGCCATTTGAAATATTCGCGCCATAGCAATTCAAACTTTATCCAATAGCTCGACTCATTTGCACCGTTTTGATGCTCATATTTTTCAACTTCGTTATACAGTTGTTTAGCACTAATTGTGCCTCCAGCAAGCCAAACACTAAACTTAGTGCTGTTGCTAAAGCCATCTAACTCATTGCGAGTCTCTTTATAGCTGCTTGGTGCTTTTGAGGAAAAGTACGCACTGCAATGTTGCTGAGCTGCAAATAAACCTCCTTTGAAGCTAGCTGACTGGGTAACTACGTCAGCAATATTGTGTTCAGCGCATAACTGTACTGGGTGAGGTAATCGGCTGACCGCAGGTCGCGGTGCAGCTATAAAGGTTGGCTCAGCTTCTACCTTTTTTCGAAAGGCGGTAAAATTTTTTGGTAATTCATCAAGCTGAAAAGGTAAGTCCGCTGCTTTAAACAAGGTATCTTGCTGATAAGTTTTCACGGCAGCTTGAGGGCATAAAGCTTTAATTTTTTCGAGCTGTTTTTGCTCATAAACGCCAACTTGCTCGGTACAAACCAATGTTTCAATATTATACTTTTGCAAACGCTGGCTGATTACATACTCAGGCTCACCTGTGATCACATGAAGTGTTTGGCCAAGATTCTCAACTGCGTTTGCAAATGCAGATAGGCTCTCAAGTAAAAAGTTGTACTTATGTTCCCCATATGGCTTCTGTTGGTAATTAGTTTGCCTAAACCAACGCGGTTCAATCACAAACACTAAATCAAGCTCGCCAGCAAAATCTGCTAATTCAGATAAAATTTCATTATCAGCTAGGCGTAAATCATTTTGTAGCCAATATAAAACTCGTTTTTTCATGGGATAACTCATATGTTTTAACATACATACGAATACCCTTCTTATCCGGATTTAAATATCAGAACAAAATGATTAACTATAATTTGCAGATAGGTATTAAGCATCTTGCTCTTTACTCATAAGCTCGCTCATGCGCTGCATAAGCTCTTGCTCACTGAGGTCTTCTTTGTGTGTACCTATAGTCCAAATATGGCCAAAAGGGTCTTCTAGAGTCCCTGACCTATCGCCATAAAATTGGTCATGTACTGGACGCAGCTCTTTCGCCCCAAGCGATAAGGCTTTAGCAAAAACAGCATCGACATCTTCAACATACAGCATAATGCTCACCGGCGTACCGCCAAGTTGTTGCGGCGACTTAAATTGCACATCAGGGCAATTATCAGAAAGCATAATATGAGAGTCGGCTATTTTTATTTCAGCATGTGCCACCCCACCATCAGGCAGAGGCATTTGAATTACAAGTTCAGCAGCAAAAGCTTGTTTGTAGAACTCTATCGCCTTAGTAGCACCTTCAATAACCAAATACGGGGTTACCGCATGGTAACCTTTTGGGATTGCAGAAACAGCCATGTTACACCTCAACGTTAAATGTGTGAGTTATAAAGGTAGCAGTTGTAGCTAATTTCACTAATCTAATGATAAAAACGCCAGCGAAATATTTC
>NZ_PNDF01000049.1:0-41160 GCF_005887195.1 Pseudoalteromonas sp. S1650
AGAACTAATCTGCACAATCGCTATGGACTAAGGTTTACGCTTCGCTATCCGTGAAGGTGGCCGTACAGTTGGGGCTGGTGTTGTTGCAACTATCGTTGAGTAATATCAACAGATAGAGCTTCACAGCTTATAAAAAGGTCGCCTAGGCGGCCTTTTTTAATGCCTGTAGAAAAACTATCAGCTATCAGCTGTCAGATTAGAACGATGGAGTTGTTTAGTGTGGTATCTCACTCAGCATTCTGCCTGTTCATTCTTCGGGTAGGTTGGTTTGATCGCAGCGAAACCCAACACAATCCATGTAAACCTTTTCTTTGGTAAAGCCAAACCACATTAAAGCACTCCCAAGGTTATGCTTGACCTAGAAGCTAGAACTTTTACCCTCGCTAACTCGCATCTAAATCCAACCCCTTGATATCTATCTTGGTCATTCATCCCTAAATTGGGAAATGATTATGAATGTTAGCTGAACTGAACTACGCTTGATTAATAACTAATAATAAATGTGTAGATTTAGGGATGATCCGTTTTTTAATAGCGCTGTTAGCACTTCTGTTCTTACCTTCAGCTTGGTCTGCATTTCATAATTACGATATTGAGGATGGATTATCGCAAAGTGTTGTGTTCGATATTGTGCAAGATCAGCAAGGTTTTATGTGGTTTTCGACGCAGGCAGGTTTAAACCGTTATGATGGCAATAAGTTTACCGTATTCACAGCCTCTGATGAGACAAATAGCCTAGCAAATAACTATATCTATCCATTGGCACTTGATAGCGAATCACAGCTGTTTATAGGTACGCGAAATAGTGGTGTAAACCAACTTGCATTACATAATTATCAATTTTCTGAGCCACTCTTAAAAGAGCGTCGCATCACCAGTTTATTGGTAGCGCAACAGCATGTTTATATTGGTACTTACGACGGCAGCCTGTTTCGATACGATAAGCGAACACAGCAACTTGAAAGGTTAATAACAGACTTAAAAAAGCCTATTTATGCGCTATCAAAAATTGCCGACATCCTTTGGATTGGTACCCATGGAGCAGGGTTACTTCATTATGATCTTATTAATAAACAACAAATTAATACTATTTTTTCTGGCTTTGCTGAGCCAGTAGATATTCATGCCAGTATCTTTGCTATCAAACAGGCAGCTGATGGCAGTATTTGGTTGGCAAGTCAGGGTGGTGGCTTATACAAGATTGAGTTAAGCACTAAAACAATGACGCAGTGGCTTACCTCTAATGATGGCGGTGTTGGGCTTAGCAGTAATGAAATTCGTGATATTGAGTTTGATAGCCAAGGCCAAGTTTGGCTGGCAACGCGAGGTGGCGGGATTAATGTTTACGATCCAATTAATGCAAGCTTCACCGTTTTAGCACATGACCCATTTGATAAATATAGTCTTGCTCATAACCGGGTTTATAGTATCTACCGAGACAGTAGCGACATTATGTGGTTCGGTACTGCAAATGGGATCAGTAAGCTCGACCCAGCATCATTGCAATTTAGTAAGTTAAAAAAGCCAGCGCCACTTTCAAGTAACGATGCGTGGGCGCTATTTGAAGACTCAAAGCAACGTATTTGGTATGGCAGCTGGGGTGGCGGTATCGATATTCTTGATCAGCAATTAAATCGTTTAGAGCGCATAACCACCGAAAGTTCACCGTATTCAATTAGTAGCAATGCAATTAAAGCCATTGCCGAAGATCGTAATGGCGATATATGGATTGGCAGCTGGCAGCAAGGGATTGATGTTTTGCATACCGATGGCAGCATCAGTCACTTTCGAGCAGGTGAAGGCGAGCATGGCTTAACTGAGAACAGTACATATGCTCTTTTAGTCGATGAGAAAAATAATGTCTGGGTTGGCACGAATGGTGGAGGGCTGTTTTGTTTTGATAGGCAGCGCAGCAAATTTATTAGTTTTGCACAGCCTGTAGCGAATACACAACTTATAATTCCAACGGCACGGGTGACGAGTTTATATAAAAGCTCGCAAGCAGATCTGTGGATAGGCACAGATGGTGATGGGGCTTATCATTACAACGCTGCAACCGATACTCTCACTAATTATCGCAAAGGCGACTTGGCTTTATCTGATAATACAGTGCGTGCGTTTTTAGAAATTGACCAGCAAATGTGGCTCGCAACGTCGAACGGCTTAAATATTATTGATTTGAGCAACCAGCACGTGCATCAATTTAATGTCAATCAAGGCCTCCCTAATCAAGTCGTTTATGCGTTGTTAAAAGATAACGACGATTGGGTTTGGCTTAGTACCAACAATGGCCTCGCTAAAATAGACCCAGCAACCATGAGCATTAAAAATTATAAAGCTCGACATGGCTTACAAGGTAATGAATTTAATGCCGGTGCTTATTTAAAAGCCCGTGATGGCCGCTTGATGTTTGGTGGCACACAGGGGGTGAGTGTCATTAATCCTGCTGACCTTGAAGTTAATACTATTGGCGGGCAATTGGCACTTACTAGTTTGCAATTTGATGATGAGGATGTGGTAAACGAAGGAGTCAGTCGTTTAGGCAGTTTATACCAAATAGAAAAAAGCCGTTCAGTGACTATTCCTGCGGGCATCAAACGGGTTCACTTTCAGATTAGTTACCTACACTACTCTGAGCCACAGACTAACCTGTACTCTTATCAGTTAGCGGGCTTTGAACAGCAATGGCGTAAAGCTACAGGGCCTTTTTTATCTGTTGATTATACTAACCTTCCTGCTGGTAAATATCAGTTGAAAGTTAATGCTAGTAGTGAAAGCGGGGCAAATGTGCTCACTCCATTACTGTTAAACATAACCGTTCTTGCTCCTTGGTGGCAAACTAGTGAGTTTTATCTGTTAGCGGCTATGCTGATTTTGGCGATGGTCTGGCTATTCACAGTGCTTTGGACTCGCCGGATACGCAAACAAAAATATTATCTGGAGCAAATTGTTAGTGAGCGTACCGACGAAATCGCAGAGCAAAAAACGCTCATCGAACATCAAGCTGAAGCTCTGAGTGATTCACTCGAAAATAAAGTACGCTTCTTCACGCATGCATCTCATGAATTACGTACTCCTTTGAGTTTGTTGATTGCGCCGTTGCAAAAGCTAATAGCTGATGAGCGAATTACTGAAAAGCGTGAGCAGCTGAATTTGGTATTGCGAAATAGCCGGCGTTTAGAAAATTTGGTTGATAAGCTATTAACGCTGACTCGTTATGATGAGCGCCATGAAGAGATTATAAAAGTTGTGTCACTATCGGCAATTGCCAGAGAGGTCGCAGGGCAGTTTGCTGTGTTAGGTGAAAAGCCTATCGACTTTAAGGTCGATATTGAAGAAGCCGTATTTATCGAAAGCACCCGAGAAGGGGTGATCACGATTCTTACCAACCTTTTAAGCAATGCATTTAAATATACTCAGCAAGGTCAAGTCGGCTTAACCGTAAGCGTATCAGGTGAGCTTGCCAACATAGAAGTAACAGACACAGGTAAAGGTATTGCAGACGCTGAAAAAGGCAAAGTATTTGATACTTTCTACAGAGTGAGTAGTCATGCAAATGTAGAAGGTAGTGGCGTTGGCCTAGCCATCGTTAAGCGTTTGGTTGATAAGTACAAAGGCACGCTTGTGCTGGCAAGTCGCTTAGGGGAAGGAACTAGTTTTAAACTTTCATTTCAAGCAACGCAATTTGCCGCTCAAGCTTCTGCTGCAAGAATCAGTTCAAAATCAAATGAAGTGCAGAATAAAGCCAGTGTATTAATTATTGAAGACAACGATGAGTTACGCCATTACCTTAAATCTGAGTTACAACACCGCTACCAAGTTTTATTAGCGCAAGATGGTCAAGTTGGATTGCAAATAGCTTTGAGCCAAGTGCCAGATTTAATCATCACTGATTTAATGATGCCTAAAGTTGATGGCTTTACTGTGTTAGATTCATTACATAACTCGCCCGTTACATGCCATATCCCAGTAATTATTTTGACCGCAAAGGGCGATTATGAAACTCGAGTGAGTAGTTTGCAGCAACACGCGCTAGATGTGATCACTAAACCATTCGATAGAGAAGAGCTATTTTTAAAAATTGAGAACTGGCTAGGCTGGGTAGCTCAATATGCACAACAATCGAAATCTGAAAAGTCGCCACATAAAGCTCAGCAAAAAACGGCCTTTTCACTCGATCCGAGAGACAAAAAGCTGCTTGAAAAGTTAGCTGAATATGTTGCTGAGCATTTTCATCAGCAGGGCTTTTCTATGCTTGAATGTGCGAAGCACTTAGCATTGAGTGAGCGTCAATTCCAAAGAAAGTTAAAAGTATTGTTAAATATCACACCAAGTGAATATCTTCGCGAATATAGATTGCAAAGAGCTGCTGAGTTGTTACAGCAGGGTCGCCAAGTAAGTCTAGTTATAGATGATGTTGGTTTTTCCTCACGTTCGTATTTTTCTAAGTTTTTCAAAGAAAAATATGGTGTGACGGCAAAAGAATATCAATGTCAAAAACTTTAACCTACTGTTTTTTAATTACATGTCGTATTTGAGTACATTTTTGTCGGCATTCAGTACACACAATTTGAATAACTCATCTACCATAAAACCTTAATGAAAAATGAACGGGAAAACATGCTTCGAAGTACTCAAATTGACGGGCAAACATAAAGTCTAATTTATGGTTAAAAGAGTGATCGAGCGCTGACCTTGTTCATATGTTTATTAAGATTTGCTTCCTTTGAGATTGGCAACTGCTCTGCAGTTGCCTCTTTTTAGTGAGCTATACCGCAATCAATGTAAGGATTAACATGATGAGCCCTCCAAATTTCAGGTCTATGAATTTTATAAAACAATTACTTTTCGCAGCCAGTATTATTAGCTTAACAGCTTGTGGTGGGAATAATAGCAATAACGAAGATGATACCCCTCCTGTTGCTGAAGAGAATAAAAGTCCAACAGTATCAATTAACAGTGACACAGAGTTATTAGAGGGAGAGGAGCTAGTTTTACAGGCGACAGCGACTGATAGTGACGGAAGTATTAGTCAATATGCTTGGACACAAGTATCTGGTCCTACCCTTGATCTTTCTGGTAGCGATACAAGCACCTTAACAATTACAGCACCTGCAGTTGAAGAAGATGCAGATATTGTTCTTGCTTTGACTGTAACAGATGATGACGATGCAACTGCAAGTGCAGAAGTTAATATAGCTCTGAAGCGCAAGGCACTAAAAATAACATTTGAAGGCATTGTAACTGATGAGCCGATTGTTAATTCTAGTGTTGTAGTTCAAATTGGTGATGAACAGTTTGAAGTAACCGCGGATGCCCAGGGTCGTTTTAGCGTAGATATTGAAGTGGATGACTCTGATGCAAATGAATTAGTGAAGCTAGTCGCATATGGTAATAATTCAATCAATCCCGGTGTAGAGTTTGTCTCACAGCTAAAATCAATTTCAACTTTGCTGGCGCAAGCAGGAGCTGATGGAAAACTTAGTAAAGAGGATAATTTTGGCGTAAATGTAACTAATGTTACTACCGCAGAGTTTGCATTATTGACTCGTGATGGTGCTGATATCAACTCCGAAGAAGCACTCGATGATGCATTGTTAGCTGTTGATGCGGATGAGAAGTTACTTTTAGCATCATTAATTAAAATTATTGTTGATAACGAAAACTATGAACTTCCTGAAGGCGTCGAATCAACCTTAGACCTTGTATCAAATTCTGAGGATATTGATAACTTTGTTAATACCGTAGAAAGCCAAGAACCGGGTCTAATTGAATCGACAAAAGAAGAAATTAAAGAAGATGATGAACTTGTAGATCAGACCGTTACTAGTATTGTGGGTGAGTATATTTTAATGCAGCCGCAATACTATAGAGCATCAACTGCGCAGTTAGAGTTTAAGGCTGATGGAACTGGCTATGCTAGTTTGATTGATGTCGATACAAGCTTTAATTGGTCTCAGCAAGAGCAGGATATTACAATTAATTTAGCTGAGCCTGTACTTATAAACTGCTCATTTAGCAATGATGAAAATGATCAGCAGCAGGAGGTATGTGAGTATTTAGTTGAGTTAGATCTAATTATTCTCTTGGAAAATGATGCTAATAGAACTGTAGAGTTTTCTCGCAAAACTGAAACTCGTTTCAGTAACAGCGGTGAAGTGTATAACAGCTCTGAATCTAATTATAACGCCACCCTTATTGAACAACGACAAACACTTGCAGTGACAGCAGATGAGCTTATTGGTACTTGGGTTATTGATAATTTGAGCGAGTTTGGTGGGTATAGTAGTGCTGTAAGTATTGAGCTACTTTCTGGTGGAACTGGGACGCTCACTGATAACGATAAAACGCCTGTCAGTGTTACTTGGCAAGTCGATGAGAATCAACTGCTTATAAGTAATAGCGCAGAAAGTATCAATTATGACATCGCAATTTGGTTAGTTAAAAATGTACAAGTTGGTTATCAATTTGCTGCATCACTCGAAGCTAAAACAGATGATAGCTCGCGAACAGTTACTGGTTTAATGGTGAAAGATAACCAGCTTTCATTTACTGAAGCAGATCTACTTGGTAAATGGACTGTGTACCAAGGTTATAACTCACCACAAACAGACCTTCATTACGACGTTTATGACGATGGTTTAATGAATTTTAATTTGAATCAAAACTTTCGTTCTTGGCAAGTAAGTAGTGATGGAGAATTCTTACGTTATAACTATTTTACAAGTAATGGCATTCAGCCAATCTGCCCTGAAGATGATGTTTGCCAAGTATATAGTGAGTTTTCTCAACGTCTGCTAGCAACCAATAACGGGCAAAACTTTACTTACCGTAAGTATCGCTTTTTTAATTATGACGGAACCGAACGCCCAGAGGATTACTCATCACATCTTCGTAACTTCTCAGTTTCTAAGGAATATGGCGTATCTAAATTTGCTCCCTACTGGTTAGAAGAAAACGCTAGCTATGATGAAAATGGTTATCCGATAAACGTTGGTTTTATTGAGCTTTATTCGCCAAGGGAACGTGGTGTTGAAACTATTAAAGTTGAGACAATCTATAACGATGAATTAGATGAATATAAACGTAGAATTAGCTTTTCATATCTTGGAGTTTTAACTGAATATGACTACAGCTTAGCCTCCGGCAAATTGATGTTTAATACATCGCAAGCAGAGGTTAGTGACTTTGATAGGTATTTCTTAACGGTTTGTGTTTATGCGCAGTCAGCGAGTTGTACTGAAGGTGATAAGCAAGCTTGGTTCTTTGATAAAGCGATGGCGGAAGCGCAGGTTGATATTGATCGCCCTGCAACAGAGCACCCGTTAGATGGCGCCTGGCAACTTGCCGATGAACCTGATGTTGCAGTGGTTTTACGTGATGGGAAGTGGATTCAGATTCAAGCAATGGCAGATGAAGGCGTTGATGATGCTCATCCGGGATTTGAGTTAGGCGATTTTACTTGGAATGAGAGTACAGGTGAGTTTGCTGTTGAACTAAGCGAAGATACCAATGGAAGTTTTGGGATTGACGATGCTGGCAGCATTATAGCGTCTGTCTCTGCAGATACACTTACTCTTGAAATTGAAGGGGAAGGTGATGTTGTACTAACACGTATTTATAGTCTGGGAAATCCACTAGTAGGTGCTTATTTCGATGGGTCGCTTGATGGTGACTTCTTTATGGGCATATTTAAAGAAGACGGTACTTTCTTAGAGCTTGCTCATGACACTGAAAATGATGAGCTGGGTATATCTGGAGGTTACTATAATTATGATATTGAGAATCAAAAAGTGTTTGTCGATTTCTATGAAAAAACATACGGTAGCCCAATAGAAGAAGCTGACCCGCACTTTATTGTCAAAGCACAAGGCAACTTTTTACAATTTAAAGATGGCGATGACTTCGGTGTAATGCAAAGAATTACGCGAGTTATTGAGCAAGATTCTTTTACCGAAGTCGACTTAATTGGTACACATATTTTCACCTATATGGCCGAGAGTGGTGGTGTTGAAACATCAAATATTGTCATTGCTGAAGATGGCAGCGCTTCATTCGAATTAGATGGTGAAGTTCGTAGTGCGTCTTGGGAGCTGCATTTAGGATCTTTAATGATGTTTAGTGAGGCTACCGAGAGTCAGAATTATGGTTATGGCGTGTTAATGACTCCTATCACAACCGTTGATGGAGGATTTAGCGTTGAAACTTTAGGTTTTGAAGTACCAGAAAGCTATAACGACGATGATGACCCTGCATTACATATATTTTTGTCAGGCAGCTTAATTAAGCAGTAATTTATACCCAAACCACCTCAAGATGCAGAATTCAGCGTTTCACAGGTGCTTAAAATCAAGGCGTTACTTTGCAAGAATGGCAGTCCCTTTTAAGAAGTAACAACGATGAGAGTAAGTGCCTGCGAAGCGCCCAAAGGGTTGGTTTAAAAGCGATTTATACTGCGTTATTGATTTTAACAATAGAACCACTATTACTTGCAATCAATGCCTTGCCTAAATCACTTTTAATTCCAACTGAAACTCGCACCTTGAAATGGTTTGGGTATATAAAGCCCAGCACAGTATGAAGTACTGGGCTGTTTTTTTAGGATTGATAGTCGTAGTAAATCAAAATACACACCAGCTAATCTACTTAGATCTAATCTTCGCTTAAAAGATTGAAAAGTTTATGTTACAACGGCACTAACATTACTTTTTAGTTACAAACATGACTGAACTTTACCATTGGTTTGATTTAATCGGCGTAGCCGTGTTTGCTGTTTCTGGAACGCTATTAGCGTACGACAAAAAAATGGATGGCTTTGGGGTTGTTGTGTTAGCCACAGTCACTGCTATTGGCGGTGGAACTGTGCGCGACGTTATTTTAGATGTGCCCGTATTTTGGTTACATGATCAAAGCTACTTCTGGGCTATATTACTTTCTGTATTTGTTACCACTCGTTTAATCAATAAACAGCGTTCGATTTCACTTAATGCATTGCAAGTGGCAGATGCTTTTGGTTTAGCATTTTTTGCGGTGATGGGGGCGCAAAAAGCCATGCTTGCCGGTATGCCTGATACCACGGCGATTATTATGGGTGTGATCACAGGGTGTTTTGGTGGCGTTATCCGTGATGTGTTGGCTGGAAATATGCCGATGCTGTTAAAAGGTGAGCTCTATGCTATTACTTGCATCGCAGGTGGGATTGTTTACACATTAAGTATCTCACTGGGTTTAGTGACCGAAATGGCCATGGTGTTGGCTATGCTTATGACCTTATCACTGCGTTTAGCTGCAATGAAATGGCACCTTACATTACACGTTTTTAAATATCCCGACTAAGATTAGTATTAAGAATGAATGATAGGGACATCATGGATCGTGTCTTTAGCTAGAATATTTTCTCGTGCACAAGTAGGTGTGCAAGCTCCTGAAGTGATTGTAGAAGTACACTTAGGAAATGGCTTGCCAGCTTTTCATATCGTTGGCTTGCCTGAAGCGTCAGTCAAAGAATCAAAAGATAGAGTGCGTAGCGCACTCGAAAACTCACAGTTTGGCTTTCCTGACCAACGAATAACCGTCAACCTTGCGCCTGCTGATTTACCTAAAGAGGGTGGCCGTTTTGACTTGGCTATTGCAGTGGGTATCTTGGTCGCCTCTGGGCAAATAAACTGCCCCGATATTCATCGTTATGAGTTCTACGGAGAACTGGCTTTAAATGGTGAGGTAAGAGGGGTGAATGCTATTTTGCCTTCGGTGTTAGGAGCGAAAGAGCAGGGTCGCTGTTGTTTCTTACCCGCCGAAAACGATAATCTTGCAAGCCTTGTTTCGGGCGTTTCTCGAAAGGCCGTTTACTCTTTACAAGATGTTTGGAATGACTTATTAAACCAGCAACCCCTGCCACTTAATATTTGTTATCCAGAGCAACAGCCGCAGCGTGACTCGCTACTCGATTTAAGTGATGTGAAAGGTCAACCTGGGGCTAAACGAGTGCTCGAAATTGCTGCGGCTGGTGGTCATAATTTACTATTTCTTGGCCCTCCAGGTACTGGCAAGTCAATGCTTGCTCAGCGTATGCCTACGATTATGCCAACCATGTCAGATGATGAAGCAATAAGCACTGCCGCATTATATTCGATAATTGGTCAGTCGGTTGATTTATCTAATTGGCGTGAACGCCCCTTCAGAAATCCACATCATACTTGCTCTGCTGTTGCCCTTGTTGGTGGTTCCTCAAATCCTAAACCGGGTGAAATCTCTCTCGCTCATAATGGCGTTCTGTTTTTAGATGAGTTACCCGAATTTGAAAGAAAAGTGCTCGACTCATTGCGTGAACCAATGGAAACAGGTGTGGTGACCATATCGCGTGCGGCACGACAAATGGAGTTCCCGTCACTGTTTCAGTTAATTGCTGCGTTAAACCCTAGCCCAACGGGAAGTCATACCGATAAGCGTGCAACGCCAGATCAAGTATTGCGGTATTTATCTCGGGTATCTGGGCCATTTATCGATAGGATTGATTTACAAATTGAGCTGCCGCGACTCACCAGTAGTCAATTGCAGAGCACGCAAGTAGAAGAAAGCAGTGAACAAGTAAGAGCCAGAGTCGAAAGAGCTTATGCAATTCAACTCAACCGACAAGGCAAAGTGAATGCGCGCTTGAATAATAAAGAAATGAGCATTCATTGTGAGTTGGCAGCTGCTGAGCTGCAGTTTTTAGCAAAAGCCAGCGAAAAACTGGCGTTATCACCACGCTCATATCATCGTGTTATTAAAGTGGCGCGTACCATTAGCGACTTGAAAGCACAGCCAGCAATTACTTTAAACGAATTAAAAGAGGCGTTGAATTATCGTGCGTTTGAACGGCTAATAAGTCAATTAACGCAGTTTTAGTGAGCTTTTAAATTGATAGCATGTAGCCTTTACCGCGAACGGTTACGATACGCTTTTGGTCTTTTTCATCGCTGAGTTTTTTACGTAAGCGGCCAATAAGTACATCAACGGTACGATCGCTTGGGCTCCAGTCAGGCTGACCAATTTCTTCGGAAATTTTTTCACGTGATGTCGCTTTACCCGCATTTGCAATAAGGCAAATAAGTACCTTGTGTTCTGCTTCAGTAAGTCGAGACTCTTCACCATTAGGGGTGACTAATGTGCGGTTATCAGGGTGCAGTTTAAAGTCGGCATATTCAATAAACTCTTCGCTCTCATCATCTTGCTGAGAGCCTTTTATGCGTTTAAACAGGGCGCGCATTCTTAGTTCAAGTTCAAGTAAATCAACTGGTTTGCAAATGTAGTCATCCGCACCTTGTGCAAGACCTGCAATACGGTCAGCTTGCGAGTCACGACTAGACAGCACAATAACGCCAATGTCTGTTAGTGCATTAAGCTCTTTGGCAAGCAAAAGCCCATCGCGTTTTGGTAACACAATGTCGATAACGGCTAAAGAAATTGCTTCTTTTGATGACGCACGCGATTGCACAATGCTTAATGCATCGGCCCCCGTTGAATCTACCTCAATATTAAACTCAGTTTCTTTAAAATGATTAAGAATGCGCTTAACGAGTAGTTCGTCGTCTTCAACCAATAAAACTTGAATAGTCATTCGCTTTAATTTCACACTTGATTTGTTGTAATGTTAGCACTGTATGGCAAAGGCTGAGAAGAGTCATGATAAGGTTTATAACTATTTCTTACAATTTAATGGCTTAGCGATAGTTGCAAAGGATGAAAGCTGAGCACTCGCACAGTGCTCAGCCAAGTGATTAAACTACTTTTCAGGATAAAGGTGTTGCCACCATTGTGGCTGATCTTTTAAGTTTTTATCGAAATAAGCCAACATGGTATTCCACCAGTCGAAGCGTTTATCACGAGCAAAAATTTGGTGATCTGCACCTTTGTACTCAATCAGGTCAACATCTTTACCTAATAATTTTAATGCCGTGTACATATTGTGGCTTTCACCAACCGGTACGTTGGTATCTGAATCACCATGAAGGAGTAATAACGGCGTTGTTACTTTGTCAGCATGAAAAACCGGGCTGTGTTGGCTGTAAAGTGTAGGATTGTTCCACGGATAGCTATTTTTAGATGCTTCAGCTGAGTATAAGTAACCCCACCAGCCTTGGCCCCAATACGAGGTGATGTTTGAAATTCCAGCATGAGCAATCGATGCACTGAACATATCTGTTTTAGTTGCGAGTAGCATGGTCATAAAGCCGCCGTAAGAGGCCCCTAAATTACCCACACGTTTACTATCTACAAAGTTATATTTATCTAAAAAGGCTTTAGTACCGTCGATGATATCGTTGGCGGTGTATTCACCCCATGCGTTGACGTGTTTAGCCGAGAACTCTTGGCCAAAGCCTGTTGCGCCCGTAGGTTGTACAACGTAAACAACATAGCCATGCTCAGCCCATAGGTTAAATGGGTAGCGACCGGTAAAACCACGGGTTACTGGCGATGTACCACCATAATAATAAACCAGTGCAGGGTATTGTTTATTGCTATCTAAATCATGGGGTAAATAAACGCGGCCCTTAATTTCAATGCCATCTTTATTAGTAAAGTTAAACTCTTCCAGTGAGGCTACTTGCGTATTTTCATAGCCAATTGGTTTAGAATCCCAGACTACTTTAGCGCGGCTCTTACCTAAGCTGAGTTGTTTTAACTGCTGAGGTGTTGACGCTGTGGTGCCGGTAACCAAAATACGTGGGGTACGCTCGTTTGAGTAGCTAAATTGCTCCACAACATCAAAGCCCGTATTCACTTTATTAAAACGCTTTTTGCTCAAGTCGAATTGATAAAGTTGTACGGTATCTTGCTCGGTAACTTTAATAAGCGCATCACCGTTTTCAAGCACATTTAACTGGCCGATAGCTGGGTTAAAAGCCTTACTCAGAGCGCTGGCTTTTTTACCGTCACGGCTTAGCAAATAAAGTTGACCGTCATAGTTATTCGCAAGCATCCCTTCAGGAAGATTACGACCTAAGCCATTATTAAAATCTGGTCCGGCAGTGACATAAATTCCGTCGTCAGTATATTTGGCCTGATTAAATGTATTGTATTGACCAAGTACCGTAAGAGCCGATGTAGCTAGGTTTAGCTCAACAAGCTCTGTTGCTGGCTGTGGTGATAGCTGCATTGCTTGTGCTGAGCGGCTCATTAAGACGTGACCGCTTTTAGCGTCAAAATCTTCAAGTGAATGGCTAAGTGGGCCTTGGCTTAAGGTTTTGCTTAGACCTGTTGCGATATCGAGTAAATAGACTTGCGACGTGGTACGAGCATAAGACCAACGATCTTGCAGGCCTTGGTAATGTTTAGTGAGCCTGCCATTGTCTGTTGGAGACTTCGACCAACTAAAAATTAAGCTGTTGTTATCGAAAAACTGAAAGCCACTTGCACCCGCGAGGTTTTTAGCAATGACGCTAAGTTGCATGGTTTTTAGGTTTAAACGCTTAAGCTCGCCATTTAATAAATACACTAAGCTTTTGCTATCTGGGCTCCAAGTTATGTTACTCGGCTGGGCTGACTCAAAGCGATAAAGTGTATTGTTTTTTGCGTCTTTAAGCTCAGTAACATATTGCGCTTGATTAGCGGTTGCATCTTCGTAATGACGTTGGCTAGTTATGAAGTAATCGCCATTTGGTGCCATTGAAATATAACTAACCGTTGGCGCATCGAATAATTGCTTAGCCGACAAACCGTGTTGTTGTTTAGCACTAAATTGCACAGCATCTAGTTCTGACTTAGCCGTAAAATCAAGCTCAACCTCATTCCAGTTGGCTACTTGCTCAGTGATGATAATAAACTGATGATCGCCTTGGCTTAAAGCTAGCTCATAGCTTTTATTTTTTTCTGTTTGCTTTTCACCATCAATAAATAGCTGCGCGTTTTCAATGCCTTTAAGTGTTAATGAGCCTTGGCTAAAACGTTCAGTTGAGGCGGTAAATTTGAGTGCCTGTAAACCACCAAGTGTTAGCGCACTCACTTTATCGAATGATTGCCAGTCAAGTTCATTACCAAAAACACGCATGCTATCGCTGCTGTTTTGCAAGCTTGGTAATAGGTTAGCAATAATGGCATCGCGATGATCCGTTTGATATGGCTTAAGTTGCATATCTTCGCCAAGAGGGCCAATAAATTGCACCGCTGATTTATCAATGGCAGCGGCCATCGCAGTATTGCTTAACGCACATAACGCTAATGCACTAAATGTTGTTTTTAGCTTGGCTGATTGGCTTAGCCAAGTAGTTGAAAGTGTCATAGTTTCGCCTGTTGAAGGTAATTTAAACCAATATAGCACGCTGCAAATTAGCCAAAAAGTGCTCTGCGTTAGATTGCAGTCGGGTTTGAGCTTGTGGTTTTCAATTGCTATGGTGAGCAGGTTAACTTTTTAAGAGGGCTTACAGTGACATTGTTACTTGTTTATATGTTTGTTGCCATTACGGTTTCGTTTTTGTGCTCAGTGATGGAAGCGGTACTGTTAAGTATTACGCCAAGTTATGTTGCCATGCTCAGAAAGCAACAACCACAACTGGCAAAACGTGTTGGTAAGCTTAAAGACAATATAGACCAACCGCTGGCAGCAATACTTACGTTAAATACCATAGCGCACACGGCAGGCGCAGCTGGTGTTGGCGCACAAGCTGCAGTGGTGTTTTCAGATGCTGCGGTTGGTGTTGCCTCTGCAATTATGACGCTATTGGTTCTAGTGCTTTCTGAAATTATTCCGAAAACATTAGGGGCTAATTATTGGCGAGGATTAACACCCATTGTTAGTATGAGCCTGATTTGGTTAGTGTTTATTCTAAAACCCTTTGTGTGGTTTGCAGATATTCTAACGCGCTTTTTGGGGCGTAATTACGATGAAGCCTATTATATTCGCCAAGAAATTGAAGCCATGGCTGATATTGGTACTGAATCAGGAGCCCTTGGGCAAGATGAATCTGAAATCATACGCAGCCTGCTGCATTTTCGTCATGCCAAACTCGATACCTTAATGACACCACGTACGGTGCTTTTTAAAGTACATAAAGATTTAACTGTAAACCAATACTTGGCGGAGCATGGTTCTTCTTCGTTCTCTCGAGTGTTGGTTTATGACAAAAATGGTGATGATATTATTGGTTTTGTGCATAAAAATGACATTATGCTGGCTTATCATCGTCTAGGTGAAGACTATAAAATTAGCAAGCTCGTTAAGCCTATTTACACCGTACCAGAAACCTTACATGTGCCGACCTTACTTGAAACCTTACTGTCTGAGCGCACGCATATTTGTTTAGTCGTGGATGAATACGGTGATGTGCAAGGTATTGTCACCCTTGAAGATTTAATTGAAGCATTAATGGGGCTCGAGATTGTTGATGAGCATGATCAATCAGCTAATATGCAAAAAGTCGCCAAACAGCGTTGGCGACAACGTTTAGCATCGAGTAATACCATCGTCAGTGACGATAAGCGTCAACCTTAGCGGCGATGTCCTGCTGCGGTTTTTACCATTTGTCGCCATGAGAGTGACCAATTTAAAAAGTCTTCTTTGGCTTTCGGGCGGCACAGCAAAAAGCCCTGCATAAGAATAAACTCTTTGTAGCGGTCGAGGTATTCGAGTTCTTCCACTCGCTCAATGCCCTCGGCTACAATAGCGAGATCTTCTTGTATCGCTATATTCACTAAGCTACTAACAATCACTTGGGAAAACTGATCGGTTTCAATATTGCTAATCAGGGTGCGATCAATCTTAATTTCGGTAAACGGTAATGTTTTGAGTTGTTGAACATTAGTAAAGCCAGTACCAAAGTCATCGAGCGAAATACCAAAACCGCGCATTCGTAAACGGTTGAGTGTTTCGAGCTGTGCCGCACTTCTAAGTGCATACTGCTCAGTGATTTCGAGGATAATTTCACTTGGAGTTAAATTATTTAAGTGTAAGATTAACGCAAGTTTATCTGGGCAGCTTAAATCTTCTAGTTGCGAGGGTGATAAATTGAAAGCGAGCTTTAAGTTTTGATCAAAGTTTTCCTTTATTTCAATAAAATCGCTAGTGGCTTTTTCAAATAATTGAAAAGTAATAAGGTTTATTAAATCTAGGTCTTCAGCAATACAGATAAAGCGATCAGGTAAGATAATTTCATCTGCTTGGCTTGTGTTGATACGGGCAAGCACCTCAATACTTTCAACCCGGTTGTCATGACGATTAATTTTAGGCTGATAAAACGGGATCACTTCATTGTGGCTGATAGCATGCAGTAGTAATGATTCAGAAATAGGCGCCTGAGTTCGTTCAACATGAATAGCAAAGTGTTCCAACTTTTGAAGTAGTAAGTAAACTTGATTTAATTGTACTGGCTTAGAAACATTACCAATTAAGTGAGCGTTATGCTTGCGAGCTAAGTCAGCAGCTAGGTCTATAACCTTAGGGTCCATCTCAGAAATAATGGCAATTGCACCTTGGTATTTCATGGCGCCTAAATGGCGGATAAGTTCCATGCCATCCATGTCTGGCATATTGAGATCAGTAAAAACAGCATCAAAGTATTTCGGGGCTTTTTTTATTTTTTCTAGTGCTTCCTCAGCACTTAGGCTGGTGGTGATATGAGGGACTTCGAGCTCATTCAAAATAGCATGCATGACAATTAAAATTGCTTTCGAATCATCTACGACAAGAATGTGCCTATTTGACTTAACCATATTCATTCCTTGAATGAGAATACTATTATAAAAGTAGTAGAAAAATTGCATTAAGTCATGTTTATTGATTTCTTTTTGTATAATAAATACACAATCACTTAAGGGGTTGAAACTCGTAATTTTATCTGTGCGAAGTATAATAGCCGCACTTTTTATTCGTATTTATAAGAACTATGGTCAGACTTCAGTTGAGTCTCGCAGATGAAATCTTTATTTTGCATTTAAACGGCTCACAGTTAATTCAGCTTTTTCATCAACAACAAGCAATTGCCTTCGATAATCCAGAGCCAAAACTTTATGAGTTTGATTTTCAGGGGCAGCGTATTGGCCTTGATACCAGTAAAGTGCACGAAAAAAGCTTAGTGATTTTTGTTAATCAGCAGCAGGTAAGTCAACTTGCTTTACCTGAGTTGCAAGAAGCCGAACCAAAACGCGGCATTATTGGTTTGCTGGCATTAGGTTTTAAATTATTCAAAAGTGCAAAAGTCGTGAAAGCTGCGTTAGCGGGTGCCTCGGTGGCTGGCTACGCTTGGCTATTTTCCATTGAATTTGCCTTAATGTTAATCGCTTGCTTGGTTGTGCATGAATACGGTCATGTGCGCGCAATGAAATATTTTGGCATTAAAACGAAAGGTATTTACCTTATTCCTTTTGTCGGTGGTTTGGCTGTTTCTGATGATAAAATTACCACTCGATGGCAAGACGTGGTGATCTCACTCATGGGGCCCGCTTTTGGCTTAATTACCTCAGTGCTAGGAGTGGTGCTTTACTACGCCACTGAAATGGAAATATTCGCCGGTGTGGCGGTACTCAGTGCACTGTTAAACCTATTTAACTTGTTACCTATTCTGCCCTTGGATGGTGGCCATGTACTTAAAAGCATTAGTTTTTCGATGCGTTCATGGATAGGCCTAAGTGTATGTTTATTAGGTGTGTTATTTGGCTTGTGGCTGAGTTACACCTTTGGCTTGATGCTACTGGTGTTTTTCTTATTTGTAGGGGCACTTGAGATTATCTTTGAGTGGCGCGGACGTCACTACTCACACCTCATTCCTCTTGATACTTACGGGCAGGGTTTTTCAGCAGTAATGTACGCACTGGTTGTTGCAGGTCACGTTGCGGTGATGATGCACTTTGCCGACTCAGAAAGCCCAATCCTAAGCTTACCAATGAAGATCTTAGCAAGTTAACTCGTATTGCCAGATATTAGGAAGTGTCTTTATCACTTCCTAATTTGGTGTTAAGGATAAAAACTCAGCATTAACGATATAAATACGCCGGTGATGATCAGCTGCACAAGACAAAAGCCCATGATGTCTTTTGCTTTTAAGCCGGCAATAGCAAGTACGGGGAGTGCCCAGAACGGCTGAATAAGGTTAGTCCAAGCATCGCCCCATGCGACAGCCATAGCAACCCGTGGCATATCCGCGCCAAGTGTTTGTGCTGCAGGAATGACAATCGGCGCTTGCACCGCCCATTGGCCGCCGCCTGACGGCACAAAGATATTCACAAACCCTGCACTTAAAAAACTCCAAAAAGGCAGCGTTTCGGCTGTTGCAATGGCAATAAATCCTTCAGAAATTTGTTGAGCAAGTCCCGTTTTTACCATAATCGCCATGATCCCGGCATAAAATGGAAATTGAATCACAATGCCAGCGCCACTAGGGATTGCTTGCTGTAAGCTGCTAAGTAAATTATGTGGTGTTTGATGCAGTAAAATTGCGCTAAATAAGAAAATTGCGATCACGCTATTTAAGTTTAAGCCGCCTCCGTTTAACACAAAATAATAAAATAAATAGGCAAGACCAACGGCACCTACTCCCATACCAAGCAAACGACTATGTTCTATGACTTCAGCAGGGCGGGTGGGTGTTGCTATTTGCTGCGTTTCATCATCAAGCTTTGCGGGGTCAACATAAACACTGTCTTTTTCGCTTGGCAGCATATAGCGATTTACCAACGGCATGATAATAAACAAGCCCACAACAATAGCGATATTAAATGCCGAAAAAATTGTGTTTTCGGTACCTATCACCCCAATGCTTTGCTGTGCAAAGTGGCCATCGGTTGCGATGGTCAGCGGCACTGAACCGGCTAAGCCACCATGCCAAACAATAAAACCTGAATAGGCACTGGCTACTAACAAACGGTAATCAACGCGGGTTTGTTTCGCAATTGCTTTGGCGAACAAAGCGCCAATAACTAAACCGAAGCCCCAATTTAGCCAGCTAGCCAATAATGACACGAGCGTAACGAGTATAATCGCTTTGGCAGAGCTGTTGGCGAAAGTCGCAAGCTTGTTGAGTATGCTGCGCATCACCGGGGTACTCGCTAGCATGTAGCCCGTTAGCAGCACCAGCAACATTTGCATGGCGAATTGTAGCAGGTTCCAAAAACCACCACCCCAAGCCGCGAGCACTTGCGTGGGCGTTGATGGCGTAAAGAGGCTCGCAACGATAAAGCTCAGCAAAGTGAGTAATATAACAAATACAAATGGGTCGGGTAGATAACGCTCTACTAGATTAGTGAATGGTTTAGCAACGCGATTTAGCATGGTTTTTATTGTTGTCGTCGAATCGATAGTGCCAATAAATCATGAATAACGATGATTGGCAAATTGCGACGTCGTTGCTTGAGCTTATGCCTTCAAAAACAAATGCTAAAATTAATTACTGTGAATCTTGCTCAAGCACCGCTTTTAAGCGAGCCTGAACTTCTTCGACTAGCAGTATTGGCTGGAACTTTGATAAAAACGCATTACAACCAACCTTCTCAACTAAAGCTTGATTAAAGCTACCACTCAAAGATGTGTTAAGCACGATATATAGGTTTTTCATGCGGCTGTCGTTACGAATTTCGTGTGTTAAGCGGTAGCCATCCATTGCCGGCATTTCTGCATCGGTGATCACCATGAGTAATTCTTTCTCAACATCTTTGCCTTGATCAGCCCAGCCTTTTAACATTTCGAGTGCTTCAAGTCCGTTACGAGCAGGTATGATTTCGATGCCAAGTTGCGACAAGGTATCGCTTACTTGTTTACGAGCAGTTGGCGAATCATCGGCATGAAGAATTTTGCGGCCTGCAAATTCATTCACGATACTTTTATCAAGAATGTCATTAGATATTTGTACTTCATACTCAACGATTTCGGCGAGCACTTTTTCTACATCGATAATTTCAACTAGATGTTCTTGGCCATCGCGTTTTACTTTAGTTAAGGCTGTTAGGTAGTGATTTTTACCAATTGCGGTTGGCGGTGGCATGATATCTGACCATGTCATATTAATGATCTGATCCACTTTACCTATTAAAAAACCTTGCACAGTGCGGTTGTATTCAGTGATAACTAGGTTTGTATCTTCGATGTTTTTAGCTTCAGGCATATTAATCGCCTTGCGTAAGTCAATAACCGGAATTGATTCACCGCGTATATTGACTACCCCCGATACCTTTGGGTGCGCATGAGGGATCTTGCTAATTGGTGGCAGCTTTACTACTTCTTTGACTTTAAACACATTTAGAGCAAATAAGTGACGGCTGTGAAGGTAAAATAACAAAAGCTCTAAGCGGTTTTCACCGACCAGTTGCGTACGCTTATCAACAGAAGCAAGAACACCTGACATATTTCACCCTAAACACCTAATACAGAGATAGTATAGTCTACTATTATTTTTCATCGACATGTATGTTCAATTTAGCGCCTGTTGCTAAATATCCTGCATTACAGTACCGTATCGATAATTTCCCCCACGATAAATTGCAAGGATCATGCACTATTTTTTTAATCGAATAGTAGTTCTTATTCGCAGCCATATTGATCAAGTAAGTTGGCAGGCTGTGGTGCTTACCACGCTTTTGCATATGCTACTAATTTGGTGGCTGCTTATGCTTGCAGGAGAGCAAGCTCTTACACCTCTTGGCACTTATTTTTATTATTATGTAGTAACTACGTCAACAGTTGGCTATGGCGACTTTAGTGCGAGCACTGAGCTTGGCCGTTGGATTGTCGCATTACTGCAAATACCTTTTGGTTTAGCATTATTTGGCGTTCTGTTAGGAAAAACAGGGCAAACAGTAACTTATTTAATTAGGCGCGCTATGACGGGTGATAAAAGCTTCGCACATATAAACAATCACATTATTATCTTTGGTTGGCATGATACACGTACTAAGAAGATGGTCGATTATATCTTGGCCGATCATAAACGTTTAGATCGTCGTATTTTATTGGCTGTTACGGAGCAAATGGAGCATCCATTTTTAGCAAACCCGATGGTTGATTTTGCACGCTTAACTAGCTTTACTGACCTAGATGAGTTGAACCGAATTGCGATTGGCCGAGCCGATAAAATTATTATTGATGGCCAAGATGATGACCAAACGTTTACAACGGCATTACGTATTAGCAAGTTGGTAAATGAACAGTGCCACATTAGTGCGCACTTTACTGATGAAACTAAAATCGAAATGCTACATGAGCATTGCCACAATGTAGAATGTAGCAGTGCTAAATCAGCCGAGATATTAGTGCGTTCAATGCAAGACCCGGGTTCAAGTCGCGTGCAAGAAGAGTTACTATCGACATTGCACGGTGATACTCAATTTAGTTTACCAATTCCAAAAGGCGTGCAAGCAATGGAATTTGGCAAACTGTTTCATCACTTTAAATATAGTCACGATGCTATATTACTGGGTGTCGCACATAATTTGAGTGCAAAAAATATGGACTTAAACCCGCCGCTTGATTACGTGGTGAGTGAGGGAGATATTTTGCATTATATCGCTGCTGAACGAGTTTTGAGCGACGAAGTTGATTGGTCAGCGTTGGTATAGTACCAATCCGCAATAATACTTTTAATTAAGTGAATTGGTATATATGAATGAAGTTGTGTTTTTAATTATCGTACTCAGTGCCTACATTTTACCTGTGGTCATTGTGCTCAATAGTAAACGCACGCAAGGCCACGAAAAGAATGCTTGGTTAATCGGTATCATCTTCTTTTCGTGGTTAGCTTTAGTAATGTACTTAACAATTATCCCTAAACACGGGCGAGTCAAAAAGCACCGTAAAGTAAAACCCAAGAGCTAGAGCTTTTTACTAGTGGTAACTTACGGTTTTTTATTTTCCCAGCGCTTTATCTAGTTCTTCTCTTAAGCGTGGGCCTTTTAGATTTTCAGCCATGATTTCGGCAACTTTTGTATTGCTACTATTTTCAAGAGTGGTAATTCGTTCTGCTAAATCACTGGCATAACTATTGTTGCCGTCTCTTGTGGCACGGAAAAATTGGCCGATGAGGGCTGTGGCAGAAATATTGCGAACATAATCATTATCGTCTGTTTGTAACAGCTTTTGAAAATGCTCAGCGAGCTTAGGCGAGACGTTATTTTGGCGAGATAAATTCTCTAAAGTACTGACACGAATCTTAGGATCATTAGTGTATTCGCTAATGCTTATCATGGCATCGATAACAGCATTTTCTTGGTTTTCATCTAAGTCGCGTCTGAGCATGCTTAAGGTCATTTTTAGTTGCCCGTAGGCTGCTAAGCGCTCATTTTCGGACTTACTCAAATTGAGTAAGGTAGCAAGAGCTTCATTTATTGAGCTGTCTGCATATTGTGGGTCTGCTTTGATACGTTCGCGGTAGTCATCAGGTAAATTTCCTAGCCAACCCATTGCTGGGTTCCTTTTTTCTATCTCAGCTCGTCGCTCACTTTCTTGCTGTGCCATTGCTTGTTTTACCAATGAGGTCAGTCGCTCTTGGTCAAGAGTGTGGGTTTGATTTTCAAGCTCGTGAATGCGAGTTTCGAGATCTAAAATATAGCCATGTAAGGCAACTAGGTTTTCTCTGTCTTGCTCTGGAATGGTTAACTCTTTTAAGTTAGGTTTTGCCTGCTGTATAACTACAGGCTTGTCAGTCGAGTTTACTTTTGTATAGCTATAAATTGATAAGCCCAGTGCAATGCTTGCAAATGCCAGCGCAGTACTCCCTTGCCAAGTCGACATATCACATCATCCAAGTTGCTTTGTAATATCAGCAGATTAAAACAAGCCATTTGTATTATCAATTACTTATGATGATAAAAACAAAAAGCGCAGCTAGTTAGCTGCGCTTTTAAATAGAGTTTATGTCGATTAATGGGCTTTTGCGTATGCTTCAGCTTGTTGCCATACACGGAGCATATTGCCACTTAAAATCTTTTTGATGTCTTTATCGCTATACCCACGGTCCATTAGACCTTGCACTAGGTTAGGATAGCTAGATACATCTTTTAAGCCAGTAGGTAGAGAGTCGCCGACACCATCGTAATCTGAGCCAATGCCCACATAATCGATGCCAATAAGCTCAACGACATGATCGATGTGATCAAGTACTTGTTCTAAGCTTGCAAATGGAAACGGGTTTTTAGCCCGATAAGCAGCATCAAAATCTTTGCTTAGCTTAGTACCGTCTTTTTTCTTTTCAGCCTTTGCTGATTTAAGCTGATCGTACCAAGAGCCAGCCTTTGCCGTAACAAAGCTTGAACCGAAGTTAATTTGAATAACACCACCGTTCTTTTTGAGTGCTAACAGCATGTCGTCATTCATATTACGCTCAAAGCCAGGGGTGTATTTACGCAGTGACGAGTGTGAAGCAATCACGGGTACTTTCGAAATTTCCATCACTTGGTAAAACGCATCATCAGAAATATGCGATACATCAACCAGCATACCAATGTTGTTCATTTCTTTTACCAGCTCTTTACCGAATGGGCTCAGGCCTTTCCACTTACGACGAATATCATAAGATGAATCAGAAATGTGGTTACTCTGCGAGTGAGCGAGCGTAATGTAACGTACGCCACGCTCATAAAAATGCTTAAGGTTTTTAATGTCGCCTTCGATAGGTGAGCCGTTTTCCATACCCATAGCAATCGACATTTTGCCTTGTTTAAACTGCTCTATAATATCGGCAGTCGAGTCTGCAATGGCGAACTTATCTGGCGCGCGTTGTACAATCGCTTCCATAGAATCGATTAGCTGATTTGCTAATTGGTAGCTTTTACCTTTGCCTTCAAATTCTAGGTTTGCAGGAATGTAAATTGACATGAAAGGAGCGTTCAAACCACCTTGCACAGCACGCGGATAATCAAAATCACCGTCGCTTGTAGCTTTGGTTACGTCAGCCCACTTGTTATGAATACGGTAAGGCACATCGATATGGGTATCGATTAAAATAGTGTCTTTTGCCAGTTTAATGGCTTTATCTGATGCAGTAACCGGATCTGCATTTGCTTGACCAATTAAGGCCAAAGAAACAGCGGCAACCAGTGAGCTTAGTTTTTTCATTTTTTAATGGCTCTTTAAGTTAAAAAGCCATTGTGAAGGGTTACAGTATAACTTACAAGTTTAGTCGTTAAACGACGCTTGGTACTCTGGATCTGCTTGTAGAGCAATGAATTCAGCTTTAGATATAATCGTAACCGACTCATGTAACTCAGAAAAAAACACCATGGCTTCACCACTTTTTAGTTGTTGATGAACCTGTGCTACTTTGCTTTCAATGCTAAATTCTTGCTCGCCGTAATCAGTGCCTTCACGTAAAACATAACTTTCGATTAAATTATACAGAGTCTCTTTATCGAGGCGTTCGTGGGGAATGATCATAACTGCTCTTTTTTAACTAATTGTTGAAAATATTCAGGAACAATTCGTTCAAGCCAATATTCGGGCTTAAAAGGGTTTTTACCACTAATAAAACCGACATGGCCACCTTGTTCTGAGATGCGCAGCGTAACATGCTCACTGACATCTAAGCTATCTGGTACGGCTTTTATTGATAACATTGGGTCATCTTTGGCGTGCACAATCAGCGTAGGTGTCGCAATGCTTTTTAAAAATGGTTTTGCACTCGCTTGCTGATAGTAATCTTCAGCACCGGCAAAGCCGTGCAATGGTGCCGTGAGCATATTATCGAATTGCCATAAGTCATCAATCGCCATCAGTTTTTCTGGCGTTAGGCTAATTTGCTGTTCGATTTGTGGTAGCTTTCTTTGCATCGACTTTTTCATACGGTCGAGCAAATACTTTTGATAAATCTTACCTAAGCTTTTACGAATAACTTCGCAAGATGAAGATAAATCAAATGGTGCCGAAACAACGGCTGCGCCAGTTAAGTTCGATTTAGTACCATGCTCACCTAAATATTTTGCTAGTACATTACCACCTAGTGAAAAGCCCACGGCAAATAACGGGCGTTTTGGGAATTTACTCTTAAGGTGATTGATGAAAAAGCGCAGGTCTTCTGTTTCGCCGCTGTGATAAGCACGTGCTAAACGGTTAACTTCGCGCGAGCAGTTTCGAAAATGCATTAAAACTACAGCAAAGCCTTGTTGCTTAAGTTTTTTCATCATGCCTTTAGCATAAAAGCTATTTATATTGCCTTCTAAACCATGCAATACAATAGCGAGGGGGGCTTGCTCATTATGAGGTGTTGCCCAAGCCAGTTCTAAAAAGTCACCATCAGGGGTATCGATAGTCAATAAGTCATACCGGGTATTATGAAAAGGGCGAAAAAAGCGCGGCATTATGGTTTGTAAATGGCGATTGCGCATCCACCACGCAGGCTTAAACTCAGGTAACATAGCTGACACTTTCGAAACAAAATAAGCACCTATTGTAGCAAGTTTTTGCTTTTTGAGAACAGCTACAAGATTTTAGCTATACACAAATAAAAAGCCCCTAAACAATAAATTGGATAGGGGCTTTGTGCGTCGTGCTTAATTCTTACTTAGGAACTTCTGCGTCATGTACTTTTTTAATGAAGTAACCAACATAGAAAAGGCATAAAACGATAACAACTGCCAAAATGCCGAATGACATAAATAAAACTGGGTCGCTAAAAAAATCTCTAAAGAATACGTTCATGGTTGTGCCTCCTAATGTCTATGGGTTAATCATAGGCTGGCTTGAGGACGGCAGATATGATCCAGATCAAGCTATTTTCCTGATGCTAAATAAGGCGATTTAATTGTTGATTTGGATCAAGTTTATTAGGGGAGTTCGGAGCTTTTAGCTATAAGTTTTAAGCAGATAGAAAGGGGCCTTTATTGAGGGCAGTTCAATTAAGATTGCTACCGACTAGATTTTACTGCTTGTCGCTTAAATAAAGCCTTACATTTTCAGCCTGTTTATGGAGGGTGAATATCATGGTATTTGCTGTGTTTATCAGTAATTGTTGCTGCTTTTTTTCAAGCTTTAATTCTGCGCTAAGTAGCTCTTTGCGAATGATAGGGTAGTCTGAAACCTCGTTTTGAATGGTTTTAAGGTAGGCGCGTGTGGCTCGTAGGGGCTGTAAAGCCTGTTGATCAAATTCGGCAATGCACGACTCAAGCTCACTCAGTTGAGAGGGGGTTACAGCCAGCTCTAACGAATCAAGATAATAAAGCAGTAGGCACAGGTTCACATTTTTGCCTTGCTGGTCTTGATAGCCTAGTAGCTTGGTTTGCATGCCGTCTTTGCTGTAAAGCTTGCATGCAAACTGCCAAAACTGTTCGCTGTTAAGCGGTTTCATCGGCAAAGGCCTGCTCTTTTTCTTCAAGCTCTTCAAGTGCCATGAGCAGCTCTTCTTCTACGTCATTAAGCTTGGGTGTTAAACTTGCTTGCTTAGCGAGTAGCTCTGTCAGTTTGGCTTTATTTTCATCATTGTATAAGTCATTGTCGGCAAGTGCGTTTTCGATTTCTCCAAGCTCTGTAGAGTACTTATCAAGTTGCTTTTCAAGCTTTTCGATTTGCTTTTTCAACGGCTGCACTGACTTTCTGAACTCAGCTTCTAAGCGCTTTTGCTCTTTGCGGTTAACGCTTGAATGGGCTTTAGGGGTATTGTCTTCAGGGCTTTTAGTAGCTTCTTTATTGGCATTGAGTAGCCATTGGTAATAGGCATCAAGGTCATAACCAAATTGTGTTACTTCGCCGTTATCAACGAGGTAATACTCATCAGCGGTATTTTTAAGCATATGACGGTCGTGCGATACGGTAACCATAGCACCTTCAAAGCCTTGCAGCGCCATAACTAAGGCATGGCGCATTTCTAAATCTAGGTGGTTAGTCGGCTCATCCAGTAACAGTAGGTTTGGCTTTTGGTAAACCAGCATAGCTAGCACTAAACGGGCTTTTTCACCGCCAGAAAATGGCGCAACTGGCTCAAGAGCTTTATCGCCAAAGAACGCAAAGCCACCTAAAAAGTCACGCAATGATTGCTCAGGAGCTTGCGGGTTTAAACGTTGTAAATGGGTCACTGCGCTGGCTTTTAAATCAAGTGACTCAAGCTGATGCTGCGCAAAGTAACCAATATTTAAGCCCTGATGCTGAAATACTTCACCTGCTTGAGGTTGTAAATCGCCAGCTAATAATTTAATCAGTGTTGATTTACCTGCACCATTTCGGCCAAGCAGCGCAATACGGCTACCCGGCACAAGGTTTAGCTTGATGCTGTGTAAAATGGTGGTGTCGCCATAGCCTGCTTTGGCTTGGTCGAGAGTCATTAATGGGTTTGGTAGTGCTGTTGGCTCAGCAAATTCAAAATCAAAGGGTGAGTCAACATGGGCTGGAGCCAGCTTTTCCATACGCTCTAGGGCTTTTACGCGGCTTTGTGCTTGCTTAGCCTTACTGGCTTTTGCTTTGAAGCGCGTAATGAATTTTTCTAGATGAGCAATTTGTTCTTGTTGCTTTTCGAACATCGCTTGTTGTTGTAATAAGCGCTCTGCTTTTTGGCGTTCGAATTGCGAGTAATTGCCTTTATAAACATTTATTTTTTGTGCGTCTATGTGCCAAATTTGGTCAACAACGGCATCTAAGAATTCTCGGTCATGGGAAATAAGCACTAGAGTGCCTGTGTAGGCACGTAAAAAGCGTTCTAACCAGTAAACCGCATCGAGATCTAAGTGGTTGGTTGGCTCATCTAGCAGTAATAAATCGGCATCACGGATCAGTGCTTGTGCTAAGTTTAAGCGCATACGCCAGCCACCAGAAAAGGCGCTTACTGGGTTGTCTATTTGCTCATTACTAAAACCTAAACCGTGTAATAGCTCTCCTGCTTTTGCCTCAATGCTATAGCCTTGAATATGTTCTAGGCCAATATGTGCTTTTGCCTGCGCATCGCCGTCGTTATTTTGCTCAGCTTCGCGTAGTGCAATTCTTAGCGCGTAATATTCAGGGTGACCTTGTAATACATAATCCAGAGCGCTGATTTCGAGCGCGGGAGTTTCTTGTTTTACAGAGGCAATTGACCAGTCTTTAGGAATTTGGCATTCACCGGCATCGAGTTGCAATTCAGACTTTAATAGCGCGAACAGCGTTGATTTACCACAGCCATTAGCGCCAACAAGGCCGACTTTATGCTCTGGGAATAAGGTTGCAGAAGCCCCTTTTAGTAAGGCGTTACCACCACGTAGAAGTTCGATGTCTGAAATTTGGATCATGAATGTTTACTTGCACAGCACTGATTAAATTGCCGCTATCATAACACGGATCACATTAGCCTTCGCAATCGTATCAAACAGAGAATTATTAGGCTAAAATAGCCGCCTACATGCCACGGGAGATCATCTATGAGACAAAGAAAACGCTTTATTGCTGGCGCATCATGCCCTGAGTGTAAGGCCATGGATACCATGATGCTTTATAAAGAACATGATGTGGAAAAAGTGGAGTGCGTACAGTGTGGCCACAAAATGACGCAACCAGAGCAGGCTGTTCAGGCCTCAACACGCCAATTTGAGCAAGTGATTGGTGTATTTAAGCCGGGCGATTAATTCCCGGCTCTATCATTACTAAATTAATAGTGCGGCGGTGGCGGCTCTTGCATTTGTGACATTAAAGATGGCTGCTGCGCTTCTTTAATCTTTTCTGCAAGTAACTCTGTCTGGCGCTTCATTTTAGCCAGCTGCTGTTGGTGCGCTTTAAGCTCATCGTTTAATATTTCAATTGTTTCATCTTGAAAAGCGACTTTCGCTTCAAGTTCCATTAGACGATCTTCAATTGTATTCATTTGATTCTCTTAGATTAAAACTTTCAGCGAATCCGCTGGAGCTTTCGGTTAATAACGCTTGGTTGTTATCAGTAAACGCAACATCTAACACCACGGCTGATTTCGGGCGGCTTCCTTCTCGAGGAATCACTTGCCACGTTTGTAATTTTTTACCTGACTCTAGTTGCCATAAATCAACCAATCGATTGGGTGAACCTGTGGCAATTAAAGTGCCTTCATCGTTAAAACGTACGGCGGTAAAAATTTTCTGACGCGCAATATACGCCAGTTTGCTAACAAGATCACCTGTAGTCAGTTGCCATACATTTGCTTGCTTCATACTGTCTGCGGTAAATGCATAACGACCTTGTGGATCAAGGGCGACTTGAGTAACGCGACTTGGGTGATTAAAGCGATGGATCACTTGCCCTGTGCGAGTGTCCCAAAAGTAAGCAACATAGTCATTTGAGCCGCTAATGGCGTAGTGACCGTTAGGTGAAAGGTCAACAACATTGACTTTTTCTTGGTGGCCAAGGAACTCTATGCGCCTGCCACTCTCTAAGTCGAGGTAAACGACTACACCGTCGGCGCGACCATATAATACACTGCGCCCTTGGTTACTTATCGCGATATCTCTAATTGTTGAGGCGTGTATTTTGTAATAACCCGTGTTGTTGCCCGTGGCAATGTTCCACACTGCAAAGGTGGACTTCTCAGCGGTAACTGCATGGCTGTTGTCGTACGAGATAGCAACAGTATGGACGAGACTATCTTGGGCTTGTTGTTGAAACCATTGGTATTTTAATACCTGCTGTTGATTATCCCACAATGCAACCCCATGGTGTATTGATGAGATTAAGCTGTATTTACCATCGTGCGACAGCGCGGAGGCGAAGGCACCTTTAGCCGCATGCTCATAGCGTGCAGTTGATTGCTCATGTTGCTCAGAGCAAGCTACAACTAAGCAAAGGCTGAGCAGATACAAAAAAGTACGAAATATCGACATATTACGAGTATTTCCCCTTAACTCTTAGTGATTGAGAGGTTAGACTAGGTCTCGTTGAAGACCTAGGTTGTTAGTCTAATCGCTGATCATGCATTGGCATGACGTTAGTTATTAGACAAGCAGCCTACCATGTAGGTCGTTAATCTTTAACTAGTAATAATACAATAATTGACAACTGCAAAGTGTGTCGGAGATATAAAATGAAAAAGACGATTAAATTGTCATTGATTGCAGCGTCAGTTTTAGCGCTTACAGCTTGTAATCAGGAAGCAAAAAAAGAACAGCAAGTTGAAGTTAAACTAGAGACTGAAGCTCAACAACAAGCATACGGTATTGGTGCATCTGTTGGTAACTTCTTAAACCAAGACCTTGCTGATAAAAAAGCGCTAGGTGTTGAATTAGACGAAGCACTTCTTAAGCGTGGTTTTGAAGACGCACTAGCGGGTAACGCTAAACTTGATGACGAAAAAATTCGTGAAGTGTTAACTGCACTTGACCAAAGCATTCGCACTAAACAACAAGAAAAAGCGAAAGTAGAATCTGAAAAGAGCAAAGCTGAAGGCGAAAAATACCTAGCTGAAAACGCGAAAAAAGAAGGCGTTACAGTAACTGAGTCTGGCTTACAGTACGAAGTGATCACTGAAGGTGAAGGCGAAAAGCCAGTAGCTACTGACGTTGTTAAAGTACACTACAAAGGCACTTTATTAGACGGTACTGAGTTCGATAGCTCTTACTCACGTAACGAACCAACTACTTTCCCACTTAACCGTGTGATCCCAGGTTGGACTGAAGGTTTACAATTAATGCCTGTTGGCTCTAAGTACAAGTTCACTATTCCATCTGAACTTGCATACGGTGAGCGTGATCTTGGTAAGATCCCTGCAAATTCAACGCTTGTTTTCGAAGTAGAATTACTTGAAATCCAAAGCGATGAAAAAGCTGTTCCAGCTGAGTAATATTTAACTCAATACAAAAAGGGCTGAAAAGCCCTTTTTTTATGCGCGAAGTTTATTAACTAAATGCCGTTTCTTTCATTTTTAATGTGCCACTATCAGCATCAAGCTCAACCACAGTACCAACAGGCAGGATAAATTGGCGCTTAATATGGCCAATCATAGCTCCACGATAAGCAGGGATCCCCAGCGGTTTTATATAATCTGCAAAAATATCATCAAGGGTTAATGAGCCATAACCACTGCCTGGCTTACAGTCTTTACAATCGCCAAATACAAAGCCTGCAATTTTATCAAGTGCGCCCATAAGTTTTAGTGTGCTCATCATCCTGTCAATTCTATACGGTGCTTCGTCGATATCTTCTAAAAATAAAATTGCGCCATTAAAGTCAGGTAAATAGTTCGAGCCTGCAAGGGCTGTCAGTACCGTTAAATTACCGCCGATTAATCGTCCAGAGGTTTTACCTGATGTAATCGTTTGGGTCAGGTACTGAGTGTTAACAAGCTCATCATCGGCTTTTGGTAAGTTTTGGAAATGCATCAACTTACGCGCTTCGAACATGCTCTTAAATTGCGCGACATGAAACGGGTTCCAGTCACTTGATGCATTTGGACCATGAAAGCTGATTAACCCAGCTTGAGACAGTAATGCATTGTGAAGAGCGGTAATGTCTGAATAGCCCATTAGAGGTTTTGGATTGTTACGGATCATTGCGTAGTCGAGCAAAGGTAGAATACGGGCAGCGCCTGAACCGCCACGTAAACACAAAATGGCATCAACCTCTTTGTCGTTGAATAAACTATTTAAGTCGCTAGCTCGCATTGCATCAGTGCCAGCTAAATGACCGCGTCTAGCTAGAATGTTTGGTGCAAGCTTAGCCTTGTAACCCAGTGCCTCTATAACGCCTTGTGCTAATAAAATATCAGCGTGCGCAGCAGTGGCAGCTGAAGGGCTACATATCCCAATTGTGCCGCCTGTAGGAAGAGCTTTTGGCTTATTTAATGTTTGGGTGCTAGCACTCTGCGCCGCCATTAAAGGAGCTGATGTCAGACTTGCGCCTGCGGCAAGAATTGAAAGTGACTTTAAAAATGACCGTTTATTCATAGCGAGCCTCATGTTTTTATAGTATGAGTATCGCATTGAAGAAAATATTTCAAATATTTGTTACGAAATGGAATAGATGATTCTTTTTAGGCAGGCAAAAAAGTGTTTTTCAGCAGAGAGTGTTTCTCTGCTGTGTAACTAAGCTGTTAGCTGGTGTGATTAGAATAAAGGTTATCGATTAACTCATCTTCTAGCTCAAAGCGCAGTTCAAGCGCTTCACCTAATGTTGATAAATCTTTATCAAACTCATCAAGCAGGTCATCTTTGTCAACTTCTGCGTATTTGTCGTTAAAGTCGAGTGCCACATCTGTGGTTTCAGAAATGCGTGGGTATAAGGCATTAGCCAGCTTTTGGCTTTCAGGACCTTTTTCTTTACACGCTTTGGCAATGTCGTCGTAAATTTCGAAATGGCCAGCAGAAAGGTAATCCATCAGAATTTGGCAAAAGTTTTGAATTTGCAGCTGATCAGGAAGGGCGTGATCTTTCTTTTCGTACGGTGAAAAGCCTGCAATACGGCAGAACAACACAAGCAGCTCTTGACGTTCTGTGAGCCATTTGTCGATTACAGAGTGACTACCACCCCACTTTTGTTGAGCTTTTTCCAAACGCGTCAGCATATTTCATCTCCTCGCTGAGTAGGTTTTCCTTTGTATATATAAAAAGGAAATATGACACAAAGATCAACTAAATTCTTAGTGTCTAATTGCAACAGATTGTAAAAGTCATTCTAAAGGCATAGTTTTCAGCATTGAATAAGCTAAAAAATTCCTTGTTTTTTAGAGTGGACTTTTTTTGCTCTCATTGCAGTGTATGGGAATTGATTCAAAACTACTAGTATTAATTTTGCGATTTTTATCTAAGTGGATGAGTTGTAATTTTCTGATTTAGAAAAGAAAAAACCACCAAAATTGGTGGTTTAATTCTTTTTCTAAGACTTGTTAAAACAAGCGTTCTTATTATTATGGGAAGATTGTTGTTCTTATTGTTATAAGATTTTTATTATTGTTTTTGTTAACGCGGGATAAGTTATACCAAGCTTTTTTGTATGTTGCAAATTTATTAATGAAAAGTTTTAAATTTATTTTGTTTTCGCTCAAAAAACACACTATAGGCTTAGGTAGGCTTAAAAAACATGATCTATATCTAGCCTTGATTATCTATCCATAGTGAGACGCGCAATATGGTGATACAATCTGCTCAATTTCATTCAGTTCTAGGATTCTATACGCATGAGCGAATTAAAAAACGATCGTTATTTACGTGCACTACAAAAGCAACCTGTTGATGTCACACCGGTATGGATGATGCGCCAAGCTGGCCGTTATTTACCTGAATACCGTGCTACACGTGCCCAAGCAGGCGACTTTATGAGTTTATGTAAAAACGCTGAACTTGCTTGTGAAGTAACGTTACAGCCATTACGTCGTTATCCGCTTGATGCTGCAATTCTATTCAGTGATATTTTAACTATTCCAGATGCTATGGGCTTAGGTCTTTACTTTGAAACAGGTGAAGGTCCAAAATTTGAACGTCCGATTTCTTCATTAGCAGATGTTAAAAAAATCCCAAATATCGATCCAACTGATGAGCTTGGTTATGTGATGAATGCGGTAAGTACGATTCGTCGCGAATTAAAAGGTGAAGTACCGCTAATTGGTTTCTCTGGTTCACCTTGGACACTTGCCACTTACATGGTTGAAGGTGGTAGCAGCAAAACATTCGGTAAAATCAAGAAAATGGCCTTTGCAGATCCACAAACACTGCACCTATTACTTGATAAATTAGCTGACTCCGTAATCGACTATTTAAACGCGCAAGTTAAAGCGGGCGCGCAATCGTTAATGGTATTTGACTCATGGGGCGGTGTATTAAGCCCACGTGACTACAATGAGTTTTCATTACAATACATGCACAAGATTGTTGATGGCTTAATTCGCGAATACGATGGCCGTAAAGTGCCAGTGACGTTATTTACTAAAAATGGTGGTCAGTGGATTGAAGCAATTGCAGCAACAGGCTGTGATGCAGTAGGTCTAGACTGGACTATTAACATTGGTGATGCAAAGCGTCGTGTTGGCGATAAAGTCGCGCTGCAAGGTAACATGGACCCAGCAATGCTGCATGGCACGCCTGAGCGTATTCGCCAAGAAGTTGCTACTATCCTAGAAGACTTTGGTACAGGCTCTGGCCATGTATTCAACCTTGGTCACGGTATTACACCAGATGTAGACCCAGAAAACGCAGGTGTATTTATCAACGCTGTTCATGAATTCAGTGGTAAATACCACAAATAAGCAAAAGCTAATCGTAAAAAAGCCCGCATTAAGCGGGCTTTTTTATTTACTGAAACAAACGATTTAAACCATTTAATGCAGCTACGCGATAGGCTTCAGCCATAGTCGGGTAGTTGAACGTGGTATTTACAAAGTAATCAATGTTATTACCGCCGTTCTTTTGTTCCATAATAGCTTGACCGATGTGAACGATTTCAGAGGCACGCTCACCGAAGCAGTGCACACCCAGTACTTCTTTGGTATCAACATGGAATAAAATCTTTAGGCTACCCACCTCAGTGCCTGCAATTTGCGCACGCGCTAAATGCTTAAATTGAGCACGGCCTACCTCGTAAGGGACTTTTGCAGCTGTTAACTCTTGCTCGGTTTTACCCACTGAGCTCATTTCAGGGATTGTATAAATACCTGCTGGAATATCAATGATCAGCTTTTCATCACAGTTACCACATGCAATCGCATCGGCTGCAATACGGCCTTGGTCAAATGCTGCACTGGCAAGGCTTGGGTAACCAATGACATCACCCACAGCATAAATGTTGTCGACTTCTGTTTGGTATGTTTCGTTCACCTTAAGCTGGCCACGACCATCCGCTTTTAGGCCAACAGCTTCAAGGTTTAATGTGTCTGTGTTACCGGTACGGCCATTGGCAAATAAAATACAGTCAGCTTTTACGCGCTTGCCTGATTTTAAGTGCATCACCACACAATCATCGCGAGTTTCTACGCGATCAAACTCTTCATTATGACGAATAACAATACCGCTATTCCAAAAGTGATAGCTTAGGGCATCTGAAATTTCTGCATCCATAAAGGCAAGTAGGCGGTCACGGGTATTCACTAGGTCAACCTTGGCACCTAAGCCTTTAAAAATAGAGGCATACTCACAACCAATTACACCGGCACCATAAATCAGCACACGATGAGGGTCATCTTCAAGGCCTAAAATGGTATCGCTGTCGTAAATACGTGGATGTTTAAAGTCTACACCTGGTGGACGGTAAGGGCGCGAGCCAGTAGCAATAACGATTGTTTGTGCAGTAAGCGTTTCAAACGAACCGTCTAGGTGCGTCACTTTAATAGTGTGTTTATCAATAAACTCAGCATCACCTTGATACATATGAATGCGATTACGCTCATAAAAGCTGCTGCGTAAATTAGATTGCTTTGAAATGACGTTACTTGCGTGGCGCAAAATATCGGGGAAAGTTAAGCGGTTAGGGCGCTCACTAATATTAAATAGCGGGTTTGCTTTATATTCAATATAACGACTTACAGAGTGACGTAATGCTTTTGACGGGATAGTACCCCAGTGCACACAACCGCCGCCTACTGCTTCTTGACGCTCAATAACAGCGACTTTCTTATTACTTTTAGATAGGTTCATGGCGGTACCTTCACCGCCAGGACCTGTACCTATGATGATTGCATCATATTGATAAGATGGAGTATCTTTTTGCTTTACTTGTTGTTTGGCCACAGCCGCTCCTATGTTAACTAAAAGAGGCTTTTAACAACCTCGCATTTAGTGCAAGCCAAGCCTGCTTTTGGTTTTCCCAAGCGGCTTCAAGCTCGTGATATTGTGTCATTAATGCTGATTTTTCACACTGTTTCATCATTTTATTGCGTTTGATTTCTAACACGCGTTTTTGCAAGGCACAGAAGTGTTGCAGTTTTTTCAGCAGTAAATCGTACTCAGATTGTAATAATGTAAGCTTATCTTGCGCTAAAGGCAATTTTGCAAGGCGACCTTGAGTCTTATTCATCAAGGTTTCTGCCTTGGCTTTTTCGATTCGCTCAATCGGTGTGCGCTTTAATTTTGAAGCAAGACCGATTGCCGCTAAAGAGCGGATCATCCACTTAGTTGGATCATAGTGATACCACTTAATGCCATTGCGATAGTCGCTAGCAAAAATGTGATGGAAGTTATGATAGCCTTCACCGTATGTGAATAGCGCTAAAAAGCCATTATCACGGGCGGTGTTTTTTTCTGTGTATGGACGTGAGCCCCAGATATGCGCCAGCGAGTTGATAAAAAAGGTAAAGTGCTGGCTCAATACTAAGCGCAGTAAACCAACCAATAATAACATGCCCCATACATCGCCAAGCATTAAACCAAGTAGTAAAGGAATACCAAAATTAGTCGCGACGACTAACTTCATATAGTGACGGTGTTGCCACATAACGACTTTGTTTTTTTGTAAGTCTCGGCAGTTACTGTAGTTACCGTATTGTTCGCCTTGATAATCGCGCAGCATCCAACCGATGTGGCTATACCAAAAGCCATTAGTAGCGGCGTAAGGGTCTTTGATTGGATCATCAACTTGACCATGGTGAATACGGTGATCGCTACTCCAGTGCAAGGCACTATTTTGTAATGCAAAAGCACCACCTAAGGCAAAAATTACTTCAATAACAGGATGCACATCATAGGCTTTGTGTGCCCACAAGCGGTGATAACCTGCAGTAATAGAAAGTCCGGCGTAGAACATACAGCCAACAAAGGCTATCCACTGTGTACTGGTGTATCCGTAGCTAAAGCCATACCAAGGAACAAGGGTGATCGCGGCCAAAAATGTAAGGCTAAAAAATAGCACATTGGTCCAAATAATCGGTGGTTTTTTCATCTGAATAAATCTCGGCGTACAGTTGTACGCTAAAATAGTGTTTCATTCTCTCCGCGTCAAGTATTAGACTAGCTCATTAACCGAAAAATCATTAAAAGTTCACGCTGGGAGTTTCCATGTCGGGTGTTAGAGCGCAACAGAAACAAAAAACACGACAAGCACTAATCGAGGCTGCATTCAATCAATTGAGTGCCGATCATAGTTTTTCTAATTTAAGCTTACGTGAAGTTGCCCGTGAAGCAGGGATTGCCCCCACCTCTTTTTACCGCCACTTTAAAGACATGAATGAGCTTGGTTTGACCATGGTTGATGAAGCTGGTTTAACACTGCGTCAACTTATGCGCCAAGCGCGTCGCCGTATTGAGAGCGGCGGTAGTGTGATCACGACATCAATCGTGACCTTTATGGAGTTCATCGATAACTCGAGCAACCAATTTAGATTGTTATTGCGTGAGCGCTCAGGAACTTCAAAAGCATTTCGTGCTGCGGTTGCTCGTGAAATTAAACATTTCATTTTAGAGCTTGCGCATTACCTTGAAAGCGAAACACCATGCGATCCAACTCATGCATACATTCAAGCCGAAGCCATGGTGACTTTAGTCTTTAATGCCGGTGCCGAAGCCCTCGATATTGAAGGGACACAACGCGAAGAGCTAGTTGAGCGTTTGATCTGGCAATTACGTTATATTGCTCGCGGCGCCACTTTATACGTGCGTGATAGTAAAGGTAGTGTAGAAAAAACAGCCTAAAGCATGGTGGATTTTTGTTCCCATTTTGTGTATCGTTTTTTGTTTAAATTAGTGACTGAATTCTAAATAGTCAGTTACGCCACAAAATAAATAGCGAGGACGCATATGCTCACCAAGGATCCGGTGAATGATAATCATGCTCATTTTCTAGAACAGAGTGAAGAAACAACGGTAAAAAACAGCCCAAGCTTTCGGGAGCTGAGTCGCAGTTTGTTATACTCGCTACCGAAAAGTGTGCAAAAGAAAATTCAAGATAACCTGCTTGGGATATTAGACGCTCATCAGGTCTCACAATTTCGAGATGATAAACGCTGCCAGTTTTGGATTAACCAAAATGGTTGGAAGCGAGTTCCTTACAGTCAGTTTCGCCATGTTTATAGCCGTATTGCGCTATACCCAAAAAGCGCCACTATTTCAAAGATCCATAGCTCAGAGGCTGCTAGCAATGCAACATCAGCTGATTTGAGAGATCAACAAGCTAGGCTATTACATAGCAATGGCTTTGAGGGACAACCCAACAGGATAGATCAACACATAACTTATACTCGTCGTGTTATCCGCCCAACAGCAACTCAACAATTTCAACCTACGTTAGCTCTTTATAAGCCTGTTGCAAATAGTAAGGTAGAGTTAAAAGTATCTCACCAAGTTCGGCAAAATTTTACAACCCATGTGCTCCAAGCATCTGAAACGGTAGAAATGTTAGCTCAACAATATACAGGCTATAAAAATGCGAACCTTATTTATGATTACAATTTGGGGTTTAGTCGTGCTAAGCCCGCACCGGCAGGTACTGGATTGATAGTTCCCAATGGTTGGAAATTAAATATAGAAGGCTCCTGCAGTAATTGCCGCAGTATAGATATAGTTTGGCAAGGGCCTACAAGTGGTCAAATTACATTGCAATTAGAAAAAAAGCGCCCAGATGAAATATCGTTTTGGCAGCATTATTTTGTTGTGAAGCCAGGTGTTTATGCTGTCACTGTGACTGCGTCAGGTCTTGTGGAAACCACCTCTTTTACAGTGCTTCAACCAACACAAGAATATGAAATTGAGTTGCTTGATCAAGCAGGTAACCCACAGGCAAACATGGGCTATAAAATTCGCTTGCGTAATGGGCATGTAGTCAGTGGAGTATTAGATAGTAAGGGTTATGCCCACGTATCAGGCCCTGACTTTGAAAACGCTAAAATAAGCTTTCATGAGTTAGATGACAAAGACTGGCAGGTGGCCAGCCCTTCCCGTAATGAATAAATTTATAAGGATATAATTTATGACCTTACAACATACTGTGTCGCAAGGCGAAACCTTGCTACGCATTGCTCGTCAATATGGGTTTAGAACCTCTAATGGTCTTTACTTGCATCCGCTTAATGCTGAGTTTCGTTCTTTAAGGCCTGATCCTAACCAAATTTACCCCGGCGACGTAATTGCTATTCCAGCAAAAGTTGAAAAATTCATGCCACTGAAAACAGGTAGTAAAAACTCTTTTATGGTGCGTGATGAAAAAGAATTCTTTCGTTTAAAACTAGCTTACGAAAATGGCGAGCAAATTACGGGAAAGCGCATTGTATTGAATATCGCAGGGCAAACAATTGATACCGTCATAGCAGAAGATGGTTTAATTGAAGTAGAGCTCACCGAAAATAAAACGCTTACAGGGCAGGTAGATTTATATCTCAATGACGAAGACACCACACCAACAAAGAGTTTTGCTATTCAAGTTGGGCACTTAGACCCTATTGAAACCTTGTCAGGAGTGCAAGGGCGTTGCAATTTACTTGGATTTGATTGTGGGAAGGTTGATGGAATTAATGGATCAAAAACACAAACAGGTGTTAAAGCTTTTCAGCTTGCACAGCAGTTGCAAGTTGATGGCATAGCAGGGCCAATTACTAAACGTCGTCTTGTTGACGTATACGGAGCATAAGTAATGAGCCAAGCAATGCCAATGGCAGTAAATCTTGTTAATACACTTGTTATTAATACCGGTGCGGGTGCAACAACAAAGCATATTATTGTAAAAGTACTGGGCGATGTTGATGTAGAAATACAGCTATTTTCACAAGGCAACAAGGTCGTAGTTGAAAAACAAGCAGCGCAGCACTACCGTTTTAATAACCTGTTGCAAGATACACCTTATACACTCAAAGCAATTGTTGCTGGTAAGGCCGAGTTTACTCTTGTTAATGAGCAGCAATTTGCAGACTATTTTAATTCAAACACGGTAAAGTCATTTAATATTGGCAGTAAGGGCGGCCCGCAACTACTTCAGCATAAAATTTTACCGAAAGGCCATGTAGAACTCACCTTACTTGCCGAACCGCCTTGCTTTGGGGTGTTTTTTGATGGCACAGGTAATAACCGTTTTAACGACATACAAGACTCAACAGACAGCAAGGAGCCCACGAATGTTGTTAAGTTGTTTGAGTTATATCCGATTAAGACTTTTCAAAATAGGCATTATGAAGAAGGGATTGGCACTAAAGCGAATAAAAGTGATTCAACACTAGATATGGGCTTGGCGTTTAGTTTTGATGAGCGCATAAAAAAATCTCTAATATCATTAAACCGTTTTATAGGGAACAGTAATTTTGAGCATATTAGTATCGCTTTAATTGATGTATTTGGTTTTAGCCGAGGCGCAGCCCAAGCGCGAGCGTTTGTTAATCAGGTCAATGCAATATATCAAGACAAGCCAAATTATTGGGGTGGCATTAAGCCAGTTATTCGTTTTGTGGGCTTATTTGATAGTGTTGCATCAATTGGCGGCGATGGCGATAATAACCACAGTGAGTTTTACGCTGATGACGAACTTGACTACCCCGTTAATTTAAATCTAGCGAGCAGCAGTGCCGGGTATGTGATGCACTTAGCTGCGTTTGATGAAAAGCGCGATAAATTCCCTCTTAGCTCATTACTCAATAGTAACAAGCTGCTATCAGAAAACCACAAAGAAATTGAGCTGCCAGGTGTGCACTCAGATATAGGTGGCGGTTATGGCCCCGTCGAAACGAGTATTCTTTACCCTCGGCAGTATATTGCAGGCCAAGCTGGTGAGCCAGAGCACGACAAAGAGCTCGAACAGCTTAAAAAGTCACTTGAGCAAAAATATTATTGGCCAACAATTAATATTCAATTTAAAGCAAGCCGGCCAAGAATAAACCGGCAACCAAAGCGAATTTGGAATAAATCAGAAAATACAATTTACACCAGCTACAGGCCGTATTGGCGCCGTAAATTAAGTAATATTCTACCGCATTATAGTTTAGCGCTTATGCACGAAACGGCTGTAAATCAAGGGGTGCCGTTGCAAAACCTAGCAGAGCTTGCCAACCGTAAACAAGCCGATGGTCAGGCTTTTCCTTATGTTTTACCAAGCGAGCTTAAGTCGCTTGTAGATACAGCGCGCAGTTTTGGCCCGCAAAGTGATGCCTGGCATGCTTTATACAAAGACTACATTCACCATAGTGTTAAATACGCGGCAACGATTGATGCGATAGCTCACGGCCCCGAAGAAGAAGCAGAATTTACCACTCAAAACCAACAGCGCGAGCTTTTTTATAACCAGCCAAGCCAAGCTGAAACAAGCATACAATGGCAATCACAACTAATAAATGGATACCGACTATGGACAAGTTTATAAAACCACTCATCTCAATTGCATGTGCTTTGTTACTGGTAGGTTGCTCGTCAACGGGAAAAATAGATTACATGGTAGCAGGCGTAGGCACTCAC